>NZ_JAEN01000022.1:0-67739 GCF_000518925.1 Paracoccus sp. J39
TCAGTGCCGGTTCATTCTGTTTTCGATGAGTTCGTCGACGACGGCGGGGTCTGCGAGGGTGGAGATGTCGCCGAGGGCGGCGAAATCGTCCTCGGCGATCTTGCGCAGGATGCGGCGCATGATCTTGCCCGAACGCGTCTTCGGAAGACCCGGCGCCCATTGGATCAGGTCCGGCTTGGCGATCGGCCCGATCTCGGTGCGCACCCATTTCTCCAGGTCGGCGCGCAGCTCGTCGCTGGGCTCCACCCCGTTCATCAGCGTCACATAGGCATAGATGCCCTGGCCCTTCAGCGGATGCGGATAGCCCACAACCGCCGCCTCGGCCACCTTCTCATGCGCCACCAGCGCCGATTCCACCTCGGCCGTGCCCATCCGGTGGCCCGAGACGTTGATCACGTCGTCCACCCGCCCGGTGATCCAGTAATAGCCGTCCTCGTCCCGCCGGCAGCCGTCGCCGGTGAAGTAATAGCCCGGATATTGCTGGAAATAGGTCTCCATGAAACGCTGGTGGTCGCCCCAGACCGTGCGCATCTGACCAGGCCAGCTGTCGGCGATGCACAGCACCCCCTCGGCCGGGTCGCCCTCCTGCACCGCCCCGCTCGCGGCATCCAGAACCACCGGCCGGACCCCGAAGAAGGGCAGCGTCGCCGAACCCGGCTTGGTCTCGATGGCGCCCGGCAGCGAGGTGATCATGTGGCCCCCCGTCTCGGTCTGCCACCAGGTGTCCACGATCGGGCAGCGCCCCTTGCCGACATGCCGGTCGTACCAGACCCAGGCCTCGGGGTTGATCGGCTCGCCCACCGTGCCCAGCACCCGCAGGCTGGACAGGTCGTATTTCTCGACCCATTCCGGCCCCTGCCCCATCAGCGCCCGGATCGCGGTCGGCGCGGTGTAGAACTGGTTGACCTTGTGCTTCTCGCAGACCGCCCAGAAGCGGCCGGCATCGGGCCAGGTCGGCACCCCCTCGAACATCAGCGTCGTGGCACCGTTGGCCAGCGGGCCGTAGACGATGTAGCTGTGCCCGGTCACCCAGCCCACGTCCGCCGTGCACCAGAACACGTCGCCGTCGCGATAGTCGAAGACGTATCGATGCGTGATCGCCGCGAACAGCAGGTAGCCGCCGGTGGAATGCACCACCCCCTTGGGCTTGCCGGTCGAGCCCGAGGTGTAAAGGATGAACAGCGGATCCTCGGCCCCCATCGGCCGCGGCGGGCAGTCGGGGCTGACCTCCTCCATCAGCTTCAGCACGTCCACGTCGCGCCCCTCGATCCAGGTGGTCTGGTCGCCGGTATGCTTGACCACCAGGCAGCGCACCCGGTCCGAGCAATGCAGAAGCGCCGCGTCGGTGTTCGACTTCAGCGCCGTCTTGCGGCCGCCGCGCGGCGCGGTGTCGGCGGTGATCACCAGCTTGGCGCCGCTGTCGTTGATGCGGTTGGCCAGCGCGTCGGGCGAGAAGCCGGCGAAGACGATGGAATGGATGGCGCCGATGCGCGCGCAGGCCAGCATGGCATAGGCCGCCTCGGGGATCATCGGCAGGTAGATCACCACCCGGTCGCCGCGCATCACCCCCTGCGACAAGAGCACGTTGGCGAAGCGGTTCACCTTGTCGGACAGCTCGGCATAGGTGATGTGGCGCGCCGGCCGGGCCGGGTCGTCCGGCTCGAAGATGATCGCGGTCTGGTTCGCCCGCTCGGGCAGGTGGCGGTCGACGCAGTTCACCGAGGCGTTCAGCACCCCGTCCTCGAACCATTTGATCGAGACCCGGCCCATGGTGAAATCCGTGTCCTTCACCCTGGAATAGGGCTCGATCCAGTCGAGCCGCAGCCCCTCGCGCCCCCAGAACCCCTCGGGATCCGAGAGCGATTCGGCATAGAGCCGCGCATAATCCCCAGGCCCCGCATGCGCAGCAGCAAAGCCAGACGGAACAGGATGTTTCTCAAGCGATTCAATGGACATGGCGCGCCTCCTCTACTCGCGACAGGATCGGTCCGCGACGCTCCCACCCTCCTCAAGGTGCCGCAAGCGAGCGTCCGCATGCCGATTGGCCGTGATGTTAACAGTAATCTCTATTTTTCGTAAACCATTTTTTTAAAAAGGGAATTTTGTAAATTTATTGACGACGATAAGCTTATTTTTGTAAATTATTCACAGGATCGTCAGCAGACCGGGGGTCCGGCCACTGACGCGCCGCGATCTCGGTCGCCCGCCGCAGGCTCGGCGGCGCGGCGGCGACGGCCTTCAGCCCGGTCCTGACCCGGTCCAGCACCTCGCCATCGGCGCGCTCGGCATAGACCATATGCGTCGAATGCGAGAATTCCGGCGCACCGGGCACCAGGGACAGCCGTCCCACGGTCAGGAAGGGCCGGACGATCCCAAGCCGGAAATAGCCGCAGCCGCCCACCGTCAGCAGATAGGTCAGCGCCAGCGGCCCCAGCGAGATCGACACGGGCGGGCTGAGATCGGGAAACGAGGTCTCGAAACTGGCGGCGAAATTCGGCCCCCAGTCGACATGAATGAAATCCTCGGCCGCGAAGCGCCCATCCGCGGCGCTGCTGACCAGCACCAGCTTTTCCTCGGCCAGCAATTCGTTGACGAGGTTCGGCGCATGGGGCGGGTTGTAGAGCACCGCCACATCCATCGAGCCCTCCTGCACCCGCGCCATCAGGCTGGCCGGGCCGTCCACCTCGGCCCGCAGCGCGATGTCCGGGCATTCGCGGCGCATCCAGATCAGCCAGTCGGCCAGCAGCGGATGCCACAGGCTCAGTTCTCCGCCCAGATGGACGCCGGCGCTGCGGCCGGGCGGCAGGGCGACCTGCTGGCGCGCCCGTTCCAACAATTGCAGCATGGCGGTGGCATGGCGCACCAGCCGCTCGCCCGAGGGCGTCAGCCGCGCGCCGGCCTTGTTGCGGATGAACAGCCGCCGGCCCAGGCTGTCCTCGAGCGTGCGGATACGGGCGCTGACCGCGGTCTGGGTGATGTTCAGCCGGTCGGCGGCGGCGACGAAGCTGCCGGAATGCACGACCTCGAGAAAGGTGCGGGCCTGATTGGTGTCCATGAAATAAGAATAAAATTATTGCTGATAACTGCAATATAATGAATTTGCCTGTGCCATGCCAGAGTGCCATCTTGCCCGGGGAACAGGGCCGCCCCCGCCGCGCTTCGCAGGCGCGGCGGGGCCGACGCCCCTGGACGACGAAGATCGAAAGGACATCACCATGTCACTGCAACTGGGCCAGATCGCGCCCGATTTCGAACAGGACAGCACCGAGGGTCCCATCCGTTTCCACGACTGGCTGGGGGAAGCCTGGGGCGTCCTGTTCAGCCATCCCAAGAACTTCACCCCGGTCTGCACCACCGAGCTGGGCGAGGTCGCCCGGCTGAAGCCCGAATGGGACAAGCGCGGCGTCAAGCCGCTGGGCCTGTCGGTCGATCCGCTCTCGGCGCATGGCGAATGGTCCCGGGACATCGCCGAGACCCAGGGCCATGCGCTGAACTTCCCGCTACTCGCCGATGCGGACGGCCGGGTCGCGCGGCTTTACGGCATGATCCACCCGGAAAGCGATCCGACGCTGACGGTGCGGGCGGTCTATATCATCGATCCGGCGAAAAGGATCCGGCTGGTCCTGACCTATCCGCCAAGCTCGGGCCGCAATTTCGCCGAGATCCTGCGCGCCATCGACAGCCTGCAGCTGACCGATGCCGAAAAGGTCGCGACCCCGGCGAACTGGAATCCGGGCCAGCCCGTCATCATCCCCGCCAGCCTGTCCGATGCCGAGGCCGGGCAGCGTTATCCGCAGGGCTGGCGGACCCTGCGCCCCTATCTGCGCGTCGTCGATCTGGCTGCGCAGGACTGACCTGGAAAGGAGCCCGCGATGGCAGAGGATGAGTTAAGCGACCGCAGCATCGCGGCAGCCCATGGCGTCGGCGGCCGCGACCGTTTCGGCGCCATCGTGCCGCCGATCTATCTCAGCACCAGCTATGCCTTTGCCGGCTTCGACCGGACGCGCGGCTATGACTATACCCGTGCCGGCAATCCCAGCCGCGACCTGCTGGCCGAAACGCTGGCCGGGCTGGAGCATGGCGCGGGGGCGGTGGTCACCTCCTCGGGCATGGCGGCGCTGGACCTGCTCTTGGCGCAGGTGCCGCCGGGCGGGACGATCGTCGCGCCGCATGACTGCTATGGCGGCACGCAGCGCCTGCTGACGGCGCGGCGCGACCGCGGCGCCTTCCGGCTGGCGCTGGTCGATCCCGCCGACCCCGCCGCCATGGAAGCCGCGCTGGCCGAGCGCCCGGCGCTTCTGCTGATCGAAACGCCCAGCAATCCCTTGATGCGGGTGACGGACATCGCCGCGCTGGCCGCGCTGGCGCATGGGGCCGGAGCGAAAGTGGCAGTGGACAACACCTTCCTGTCGCCGGCCTTGCAGCAGCCCTTGCTGCTCGGCGCGGATTTCGTGGTCCATTCCACGACCAAATATCTCAACGGCCATTCCGACGTGCTGGGCGGCGCAGTGGTGGCGGCACGGGCCGAGGATGCCGGCGCGCTGGCGGAATGGGCGAACATCACCGGCAGCGTCGGCTCTCCGTTCGACGCCTTTCTGACCCTGCGCGGCATCCGCACGCTTTTCGCCCGCATTACCCAGCAGCAGGCCAGCGCCATGGCGGTGGCGGAGTTCCTACGCGACCGGCCCGAGGTGGCGGCGGTGCATTATCCCGGCCTGCCCGAGCATCCCGGCCATGCGCTTGCCGGCCGCCAGCAGCGCGGCTTCGGCGCCATGCTCAGCTTCGAGCTGCGGGGCGGACTGCCGGCCGTGCGCCGCTTCGTCGAGGCGGTCCGGGTCTTCACGCTGGCGGATTCGCTTGGCGGGGTGGAAAGCCTGATCGCCCATCCGGCGACCATGACCCATGTCAGCATGGGCGCCGAGGCGCGGCGCGGCGCCGGCATCGGCGACGGGCTGCTGCGGCTGTCGGTCGGGCTCGAGGACGAGCGCGACCTGCTCGGCGGGCTCGATGCGGGCTTCGCGGCGCTCGGCGCGTAGTCGCGGCTGTGCGACCCGGTCAAGCGCGGACGCGCCGGGTCCCGCACACATGTCGCGCCAAGATCGCCGTCCGGCAGATCCCGACCGGCAGCGGCCTCATCGCCTGCAATTCGCTGCTGCGCGGGCCGGATGGATGCGCCGTGCGAAGTTCGGGCCCGGCGGCCGCGGCCCCGCAGGAACAGCAGGCCACAGGCATGTGCGCCGTCGGGGGCGGCCGTGCAGCATGATGTTCATGCATGATGCGGAAAGCTTGCGCGCCGCCGGGCCGTTTCCCTGCCCCGTCAGCCGCGGCCGGTTCCGTGCGGATGCGCAGCTTCGATCCGGGTGCCCGGAACCCCGGCCAGCAGCCTTTCCAGCGCCGGGCGATCCGCGGTCAGGCAGGCAGCCGTGGACAGCGCATCGGCCAGCGCCGCGCCGGGTGCCGAGATGCTGACCGAGCGCCAGGCTGGAGGCGCCGGCATTCCGCTGCGCGGATCGAGGATATGGCCGTCGCGTCCGGCGGCGTCGAAACAGGTGCCCAGCGGCGCCGAGGTCGCCAGCGCCCGGGCGCGCAGGCCCACCGCACCACCCCCGGCCAGCCGCACCGGCCATTCCGTGCCGTCGGGCCGGGCGCCCAGGGCCCGCAATTCGCCGGTATCGATCAGGATGTCGTCCAGCCCCTCGGCCTTAAGCAGCGAGGCGACCCGGTCGGCGACATAGCCCTGCCCGATGCCGTTCAGCGTGATCGCCATTCCCGGCTCCAGCGCGATGCGTGCCGCGTCCAGCCGCAGGCGCCGCCAGCCGGTGCGGGCCAGCGCCTCGCGCCGCGCCTGCCGCGAGGGGCGGTGTCCTGCCGCAGCGGCCTCGGCCCAGAGCGACCAGAGCGGCTGCACGGTCGGATCGAACAGCCCGCCGCTGGCGCGATGCACCGTCCCGGCCAGAGACAGGCATTCAAGCAGTTCGAAGGGCGGCGCATCCAGTGCCCCCTCGCGGTTCAGGCGGGAAAGCGCGCTGTCCGGGCGATAGAGGCTGAGGATGTTTTCCAGCCGGTCGATCTCGGCCAGGCAGCGGGCGGTGATCGCCTCGGCCTCCGGGTGGTCGATGCGGATCGAGGCACGGGCGCCGAGCGCCTGCCCGACCCAATGCCGGCCCGGCTGGGCGCGCGAGGCCACAGGCAGCAGCGCCATGGCGGCGGTGATGGTCAGAAAGCGACGGCGGGACAAGGTCATGTCGCGGGCTCCTCGGGTTGGCTGAGCGCGCGCAGGCGTTCAAGGAAATCGGCGTCCGAGCCGCTGTCGGCCGCGGTTTCCTCGGGCGTCAGCACCATCTCGTCGGGGATCGCGTCAAGCGTCATCACCTGCCCGCCATGGGCGGCGGCAAAGGCCCCGGCAGCCTCGCGGCTGGAGAAGGGCACCGCCTCGGGCGCGCCCATGCCGCCCATGCGGGCCGAGCCCATGACGTAGAAGGCGTCGCCGGCCGGAATCCAGTTGCCCTCTCCCGGCTCTTCCCAGCTTGCGTCTGCCCTGCCCATGTCGTTGACATGGATGGCCAGGATCGGGTGGCTCTGTTCCGGCATCCTCGCATAGGCGATGGCGTCGCGGACCTGGCTGAAGAACAGGGGCGTGCCCGGCATCCCCTCCAGATGCACCTGCGCCTTGGGGCCGGGATGCTCCAGCAGGTTCATCTGGCAGAAATGGCCCAGCGTCTGGGCGTTCAGCTCGACCGGGGCGGTGTCCTGCGCCACCTCCTCGCGGCAGGCGGCAAGGCCCAGCAGCAGCACCAGCAGAAGCGCATGTCTCATGGCGTGACCTTTCGGAATGCGGCAATGGCAAGGCCAAGCGCGGCCAGCGGCCAGGCCAGGACCGACAGCGCCGATTGCCAGAGCGGGATGGTCGCGGCGGCCCCGCCCACGCCGGCGGCGGCGGCGGTGGCCTCGGCGGCCGAGAGGTTGAACAGGCGGAAGGCATCGGCCGGGTTGGCCAGCAGCGCGACCGGCAGCACCTCGGTGGTGAAGCCGCCGCCGCCATCGGCGACGATCAGCGCCAGCAGGCCCAGGTCGTAAAGCACCACCAGCCCCAGCCACAGCCCGACCGCCAGACCCGCCGCGCCCGAGGGCCGCCGCGCGATGCTGGACAGCGCATAGCCCGCGCCGAGGAAGGTGGCCCCGAGCAGGGTCGAGCTCCACATCAGCCGCCACAGCGCCGGCAGCCCGGCGGTCGAGGCCGGATCGGTCCAGACCGCCGCCAGCGCCGCCGCGCCGTAGCCGGCCCCGACCGCCAGCGCCAGGATCGCCATATGCGCGACCAGCTTGCCCGCCAGCACCTCGGCCCGCGCCACCGGATAGGTCAGAAGCAGGGGCAGCGTGCCGCGCTCGACCTCGCCGGCGACGGCGTCGAAACTCATCAGCAGCGCCAGCAGCGGCACCAGATAGACGGCCAGCGAGGTCAGCGAGGCTACGACAACCGACAGCCGGTCGGCGCCGATATCGCCGGTCGGCGCGGCGCCGGCCGCCGCCAGCACCAGCGCGAAGACCACCATCAGCCCGGTGGCGATGGCCACCCAGCGGTTGCGCAGCGCGATGCGGAACTCCAGCGCCGCGGTGGAAAGGATGCGGCGGATCATTGCCCGTCCCTCCGGCTGAAATGGCTGTAGATGTCTTCCAGGCTGGGCGGGATCACGTCCAGATCGGCGACCTGCCCGCCCAGCCCAGCGATGCGGGCCAGCAGGCCCAGCTTTTCGTCCTGGGCGCAGGCCAGGTGCAGCGTGCCGTCGCCCGCCAGCCGCGCCTGCGGCAGCGCATCGGCCAGCGCCCCCGCCGCGCCCTCGGCGGGCGTCACCGTCAGCCCGACCGGCAGGGCGGCGCGGCGGCGCAGCTCCGCCAGCGTGCCCTCGGCCACCAGCCGGCCCTGCGACAGGATCAGGATGCGGTCGGTGCGGGCCTCGACCTCGGTCAGCACATGCGAGGACAGCAGGATCGCCGCCCCCTCGGCCGCCAGCCCGTCGAGCAGCGCATAGAAATCGCGCCGCGACACCGGGTCGAGCCCCGAGGTCGGCTCGTCCAGCACCAGCAGCCGCGGCCGCCCGATCAGGGTCTGGGCCAGGCCGACGCGCTGGCGCATGCCCTTGGAATAGGTGCCGATGCGGCGACGCGCGGCCTTGGCCAGCCCGACCCGCTCCAGCAGTTCCATGGCCCGGCGCGGGCTTTCGCCGCGCAGGGACAGGTAATGGCGGATCTGCTCCTCTCCGGTCAGGGCCGGGTGGAAGGCGGCGTTTTCCGGCAGATAGGCCACCTGCATGCGCGCCTGGGCCGAGCCGGGCGCGGCGCCGCAGACGCGCACCTCGCCGGCATCGAACGGGATCAGGCCCAGGATGATCTTCATCATCGTGGATTTGCCGGCGCCGTTATGGCCCAGCAGCGCGACGCGCATGCCCGGCCCGAGGTCCAGCGAGACCTCGGCCAGGGCCTCGACGCTTTGGAAGCGCTTAGTGAGACGCGAGATCGTCAGGGTCGATGTCATCGTAAGTTCCTTTTGCCCAACGCCCGGCGGCCTCGGCCTCATAGGCCGCGATCTCGGGCGGGACGGGGATGGTCAGGGGCCGCATCAGCGGCGCGCTGTCCTGCACGCCGCCCGGCAGGGTGGCGGGAAAGCTCTGCTGGCTCCAGCGGATCAGCTGCACGGCGGGGGCGCCGGTCAGGAGTGCGGCGGCAGGCTGCGACCACAGGATGTGGTCCATCAGGTCGTTGGGGCGATAGACCCCGTCGGCGATGCCGTCGCCGTTCAGGTCGAAGCCCGGATGGTCGGACCAGAAATTGCCGCGCCCCTCGTGGCTCCATTCGATATGGCGGGTGCCCACGTATTTCACCTGCTCGCGATTGCCGATGAAGGCGTTGCCGCTCAGCACGTTGCGCTCGGACCCGGCGGTGAAATGGATGCCGATGCCGCAATCCTGGAAACGGTTGTTCCAGATCAGGTTCTTGTGCGCGTTATAGATGAACAGGCATTTCCGGGAACCGCCGCGGATCAGGTTGCCGGTCACGTCGGCATTGTTGGCATAGTTCAGCATCAGGCCGTGCTCGCGGTCGCCCAGGCTGCGGTTGTCGCGGATCACCGCCCGGTCCGAGAACATGATGGCGAAGCCCAGATGGTTGCCGATGCTGACATTGCCCGACACCTCGGTGTTGCGGGTATACATGAAATGCACGGCAAAGCGCAGGTCGCGAAACAGGTTGTCGCGATAGAAGCTGTCGGCGCTGGCATTCGAGAAGATGCCGTCCCGGCCGAAGCGGACGCTGTTGCCCTGAACCAGCGCGCCGGGGCTGTTCCAGACATAGATGCCGTTGCCGCGCTCGTTTATGCGGGGGTCGCGGGTGCCGATGATCTCGTTGCCGACGATCCTGGCGTCGCGGCCGCCATGCAGGTCGATGCCGTGCATGTTCCCGGTCAGCCGCAGCCCCAGCACCTGCGCCCGGTCGGCGCCCTTGAGGATCTTGACCCCGGCGTCGAGGTCCTTGTTCGCCATGCCCGAGCCGGTGACCGAAAAGCCCTGCAAGGTGACGTCGGGGGCGTCGATGGTGACGACCGTGCCCTGCCCCTGCCCGTCCACGACGGCGGCGCGGCCGCCGGCGATGGTCAGCGGCCGGTCGATGGTGACGGGGCCGGCATGGACCCCGTCCTGAAGCCGCAGCACATCGCCGGGGGCGGCCCCGGCGATGGCCTTGGCCAGGCTGCCCGGGCCCGGCGCCACGGCATGCTCGGCCGCAAGCGCGGGCCAGGCAATGAGCAGGGCGAGGGCAAGGGTCAGCAGGCCGCGCATCGGGTTCAGGCCTCCCTCGGCTCGACCAGCATGCGGCCGCGCATTTCCATGTGCAGCGCATGGCAGAACCATTGGCAGTAATACCAATAGACGCCGGGATTGGCGGCCGTGAAGGTGACCGAGGCGGTCATCTGCGGCCCGATCTCGATGGCGACGCCGTGATTGCCCATCGTGAAGCCATGCGTCAGGTCGTCGATCTCGTCCAGGTTGGTGACGATCACCGTGACCTCGTCGCCCTCTTTCACGGTAAAGCTCTCGACCGAGAAGCTGGGCGCGACGCTGGACATGTAGACCCGCACCTTGTTGCCGTCGCGGATCACCTCCTCGGTCCAGTTGTCGAGGTCGACGCCATCGGCCTCGGCCTGGGCGCGGGTCTCGGCCCACATCGGGTCGTTGCGGTCCCAGACCGACTTGATGTTCGACAGGATCGAGGGATGCACGGCGATGGCGTCATGCGGCTCGGCAAAGGTCGGGCCGTCATGGACCAGCACCATCTTGTCGCCCGAGATGTCGATCAGCTGGTCGTTCTCCGGCTTCAGCGGCCCGACGTTCAGGAAACGGTCCTTCGAGAACTTGGACAGGCAGACCAGCCAGTCGGTGGTGGCGTCCAGCGTCTCGCCCATCACGGTCTTCAGGTGGCCGGGCTGGTAATGCACGTCCAGCTTGTCCTTGATCGGATCGACCTTTTCGCCGGCATAGGCGCGGATCGCGTCCTCGATGTTCCACTTGACCACCTGGCTGTCGAGGAACAGCGAGGTATAGGCGTTGCCGCGCCCGTCGAAGGCGGTGTGCAGCGGGCCGAGGCCCAGCTCCGGCTCGGCCACCACGGCGCTGCGCGGCTCGGCGTTCTCGTAGAACAGCGCGTCGAACCGGGTCACGTCCAGCACCGTCACCGTGGGCGACAGCTTGCCGGCGACGCACAGGTGCTTGCGGTCCGGCGCCATGTTGCAGCCATGCGGGTTGTTGGCGATCGGAATGTAACGGGTAAAGAGGCTGTTCGCCTCTTTCCGGCCGTCCAGCACCTTGACGCCGTTCACTTCCTGATACTCGCCCGCGGCGACGGCCTTTTCGATCTCGGCGATGTTGAAGACGACGATGTGATCCATCTCGGCCGCCGTCATCTCGGCCAGGGTCAGGCCCTTTTCCGAGTTGTAGGAGGTCGAGAAGGCCCATTTGCCCTCGTAATCGGCATCGCAGTTGTCGAGGTTGCCCGAGACCAGCACCTGCCAGGCGACTTCCCACTTGTCGGCATCGACGGCGGTAAAGACGTTCACATATTGATCGACGTTCTCCATGTTGGTGCCGTCGTTGACCAGCGGCGCCTCGTCCTCGCCGTTGCAGAACACATAGTTGCTGCGCGGCCATTTCTGCGGCCGCAGGCCGTGGATGCCCTTGGCGTTGGGGATCTCGAGGATGGCGTCGCATTTCATCACGTCGCAGCGCACCCGCGCCACGCGGGTATTGGCCTTGTCGTTCATGAACAGGAAGCGGCCGTCATACTTGCCCTCGGTGAAGGACATGTGGACGTGGTGCAGGTCGCCGTTGTCATGGATGCGCTTGCCGTTGGCGGCGAGGTATTTCTTCGTCCGCTCGCTCATCGTGCGCTGGTGGATGCGGATCGATTCGTTGGTCTGGCCCCAGCCGGTGGCCGAGCAGCGGTTGAAGACCGGCACCCGCATCAGCTCGCGCATCGAGGGAATGCCGAGGATGCGCATCTCGCCGCTCTGGCCCGAGGACCAGAAGCCGTAATAGCTGTCGAGCTGGCCGGGCGCCACCGCGCCATCGGCGCCGGCGGCCAGCGCCGCGCCGCTGCCGGCGACGCCCGCCACCCCCGCCGTGCCAAGGCCGAGCGCGGCCGGCCCCAGGGCCAGCCGTCCGCCGAACGCGCCGGCCATGGCCGCGCCCCCGGCCGTCGCACCCAAGAGCGCGCGGCGGCTGAGACCCTTTTCCTGTTTCGATTCCATGATCGAACTCCTTCTGGTTAAGCTTCAATCTTGCGGGCGGCGTTGGGATGGCCGGCCGGCGGCTGGCCCAGCTTGGGCATGCTGCCGGCGGCCACGGCCTCGCGCCGCTTCAATTTCTTGATCACCACCGGGCAGGTGGTCTCGGACTGGTAGAGCACCTGGCAATGCAGGCAGTTGATGCATTCGTTGGGATTGATCTCGCCCGTGGGGTGGATCGACTGCACGGGGCATTGCCGGGCGCAGGTCTGGCAGGGATTGCCGCATTCGTGATAGCGCTTGAGCCAATCGAACATACGCATCCGGGCCGGGATCGCCAGTGCCGCGCCCAAGGGGCACAGATAGCGGCAATAGAACCGCTCGACGAAAAGCCCGGCGATCAGCAGCGCCGCCGCATAGGCCACGAAAGGCCAGGCCCGAACGAAATTCAGGATGATCGCGGTCTTGAAGGGCTCGACCTCGGCCAGATGCTCGGCCTGCTCCACGCTCATCAGCGAGACGCCGAAAAGGCCCAGGAAGATCATGTATTTGACCGGCCAGAGCCGCTCGTGCAGCCCCCATGGCAGGGTCCATTGCGGGATGCGCAGCTTGCGCGCGATCTGGTTCGTCAGCTCTTGCAGCGCGCCGAAGGGACAAAGCCAGCCGCAATAGGCCCCCCGGCCCCAGAAGAGCAGCGCCGCCGCGACCGCGAACCACAGGATGAAGGTCAGCGGATCGAGCAGGAAGGCCTGCCAGCTGAAGCCGTTCACCAGGCTGCCGAACAGCGCCATCAGGTTCACCACCGACAGCTGCGCATTGGCATACCAGCCCAGAAACACCAGCGTCACGGTCAGGAAGCCCATGCGGAAGACATAGAAGGCGCGCTCGTTGCGGGTGGCGAAGCTCTGGAAGAAGAACACCCCGGTCAGCACCAGCAGCATGGCGCCGAGCCCGGCGATCTTGGGCTTGGAATCCAGCCAGATGCGCTTCCACAGCTCGGCCTGGGCCTGGCTCTCGTCGGGCTGGGCCGCGGGCGCCGCGGCCTGGGGCGCGGCCACGCCGCGCAGGTATCTCTGCGGCAGCTGATAACCCAGGTCGAAGGTGTGGAAGACCTTGTCGATCGGCCCGACCTCGCGCTGGACCAGCAACTGGATACGGAAGGGCTTCGTCGGATCGAAACCCGAGGCGGCGGGGATCTTGAACAGGTCCATCTCGGCGAAGTCCGGGGCGCCCTCGGCGGCGATGGCGTTCATGCGCCGGTGGTCGCGGTCGCGGAAGCGGACCGAGATGTCGTCCTGGATCAGCACGATGCGGTCGAAGATGCCGCCGCGCACATAGCCCGAGCCCTTGAAGCTGTAGAGCCCGCGCCCCATCACCGCGATGGCCTGGTCGCCCGGTTCCAGCCAGCTTTTCAGGTTCGCATCCTGCGCAGCGCCCAGCAGCGCCCCGCCGATGGCGGGGACCGAGACCAGCCCGGCCTGCATCTCGATGAAGGTGGTCTCCGGCGGCTGGGCCAGGGCGCGCTCGGCGGCGCGCGGGTCGGGATTGGCGGCGAAGGCGGCGTTCACCTGGCCGACATCCAGCGACAGCCGGCGCAGCGTGCCGTCGCCCTCCATCTCGTGCCAGTCGGCGGGCGGGGCGGCCTCGGGATCGATCTCGAATGTCGGGCCGGTCGCCGCGGCTTCGGGGGCAAGGCCGCCAAGACCCAGCGCGCGCGCGACCTTCAGGCCCGAGCGGACGATGGAATCGTCGATCACCATCACCGTGACCGTGGCGCCCGAGATGATCTCGACCTCATGCGCGGTGCCGCCCGAACGGGCCTCGGCCACCAGGTCGAGGCCCTGATAGCCTTCGACCAGCGCCTTGACCTTGGCTTCGGGGATGCCGATCAGCACGATGGGCTCGGAATGCTTGACCAGCCGGACGCCGGCGATCTTCGCATCCCGGTCCAGCGCCACCAGCGTATGGATGGGCTTGCCGGAATAGCCGGTGGTGCCGACGAAATCCGAGGTGACGAAGGCATGGGCGACGGTTTCGCCGCCCTTCAGCACCGGCGCGACGGCCAGATCCGGGCGGATCGGCCCGAACCCCTCGGCGCCGGGCACCAGATCGGCCGCGTTCTGCTCCGGCAGAAGCTGGGCCAGCACGCTTTCGGCGGCCGCTGGCAGCGCCGGCAGCATCAGCAGCGCAAGGGCGAGGACAAGGCGAAGGATCTTCATGCTCGGGCATCCATGGCAAATGCCCGGGCCCCGCGCTTCGTTAGGCGCGGCTCGGCCGCAACCGGCCGAAGGCTTTCGCCCGCAGGCGACAGGACCGTGACGGTCCGGGCAGAAAGGAAAGACGGCGGGCCGCGCGCCAGCACCATCAGCGGCCGGCCCGCGCCGCGGACCTGCGCCCCCGGCAGCGGCCCGGCCTGGCGCAGCCATTGTCCCGGCCCCGCCGGCAGGCACGGCTCGGGGCCGGCGGCCAGCATGGAGGGATGGCAGACCGGGCAGTCGCGGCATTCCTGCGGCGCAGGATGTTCGTTGCCCTCGGCGTCCAGCCAGACCGTCCGGGCATGGCCCTCGGCGCAAAGCACGACCTCCTGCAGCGGCCCGGTCAGCGCCGCCGCCAGATGCGCCGGCATGGCGGCGCCGGTCCCTGCCCATCCCGCCAGCAACAGCAGCAGGATCGCGGCAAGGGTGATGGGGGATCGGGCCCGGTTATGGTTCGCGCGGCGGCACATGCCCCCCGTCTATGCCCCGGCCCCGCACTCCGCGTTGATTTAGGTCAAGCAATGCGACCCGAGGCCGGAAAAGCGACAGCCGGTCGCAGCTGCGACAATCTGTCAAGCCAAGAGCCCAAGTTTTTCCCTCGGCATTTGACATTGCTCAAGCTGCGGGCCGCGGAAAGGGTCTAGGAAGACGGGCGAAGGGCGGGTTTGCCGCCCGGACCACCCAAGGAGAACACGATGTTCCACAAATCCCTCGCCGCTGCCGCCGGAGCCCTGCTGGCGCTTGGTCTTGCCGCCCCCGCATTCGCCGAAACCCATGACGTGCACATGCTGAACAAGGGCGAAGCCGGCCCCATGGTGTTCGAGCCGGCCTTTGTCCGGGCCGAGCCGGGCGACGTGATCAACTTCATCCCGACCGACAAGAGCCACAATGTCGAAGCCATCAAGGAGATCCTGCCCGAAGGCGTGGAAACCTTCAAAAGCAAGATCAACGAGGCCTATACGCTGACCGTCACCGAGCCCGGCCTGTATGGCGTGAAATGCACGCCGCATTTCGGCATGGGCATGGTGGCGCTGGTGCAGGTCGGCGACGAGCCGGCGAATCTCGACGCGGCCAAGACGGCGAAGATGCCCAAGAAGGCGCGCGAGCGCCTGGATGCCGAACTGGCGCAGGTCAACTGACCCGGCGGCCAGCAGCAGCGGAAGGCGCGGCGCGACTGGGGTCGCCCGCGCCTTGTTTTTGACAAAAGTCAGGCGGAACGCCCCGCCCGGCCATGGCAAAACGCCGCGCGGGTCCCCATATCCCGGCCATGACGATCACGGGGAAGCAGCCATGGACAGGATCGACTTGACCGAAAGCGGTTTCGTGGTCGAGGCGCAGGAACTGGCCTCGGCCTTCGGGCTCGATCCCGGCCGGGTGCCCGAGCTGCTGCGCGAGAACCGCATCACCACCCGCTGCGAGACGGGCGAGGGCGAGGATGCCGGCCGCCACCGCCTGACCTTCTTTTTCCGGGGCCAGGCGCTGCGCCTGACCATCGACGCCGCGGGCACGATCCTGAAGCGCGCCCGCTTCGCCATCCCGACCCGCACCCCCGCGGGGGGCTGAACGCCGGGCAAGCCCCCGGCGCCGCGGCGCCGAGGGGCCGCGCGGCCCGGTCAGGCCGCCAGCACGCGCGGGAACAGCACTTCCTCCTCCAGATGGATATGGGCGACCACGTCGTCGCAAAGCTTGCGCAAGCCGGTATATAGCGCCGTCCACGAGCCGCAGGCGCCGACCGGCAGGGTCAGGCCATGGGTGACATGCTCGATCCGGCGCAGCTGGCTGCCGGTATCCTCGTGCTCGGCCTGCATGATGCGGATCGGCCCGGCCAGCATGGCGCCGGCGCCCTGCAGGATGGCGGGGAACAGCACCGTCTCTTCCTTGGCCATATGCGATTCGAGCTCGTCGCGCAGCGCCAGCAGCGCCTCGGTCAGGCCCAGGGGCGCCTCGTCATGGTCGCCATGCACCGTTTCGACCCGCTGGGCGAGGCCGATCAGCCAGGCCAGCTCCTCGCGATGGGTGTCGTGATAGCGCGTCAGGATGTGGTCGATCAGCGCCGGTGTCTCGGCCGGCGCGTCGCGCCCGGCGCGGTCGATCAGCGCCTGCAGCTCGGCGGTCAGCGCCGGCAGGGCCGCGCCGGCCTTGGCCGCGGCCTCGGCCAGGGGAAGGTTGCCGCCGCAGCAGAAGCTGATGCCGGCGCGGCGAAAGACCTCGGCGGCGCCGGGCAGCCGGGCGGCGATGTCGCCGACGATGCTGTCGGGGGCAAGGGTGATCTCAGTCATGGCGTTCTCCATCGGTTTGGGCAGGGGTCCAGGCCCGGGCGAGCGGCGGGCCGAGGCGCAGCAGATCGACCGCGCGGGCGGCGATCTGGGCGGTGGCTTCGGCCAGGCTCTGCGGACGCAGGTAAAAGGCCGGCACGGGTGGCAGGATCACCGCGCCCATCCGGGTCGCGGCCTGCATGTTTTCCAGATGCGCCAGCGTCAGCGGCGCCTCGCGCGCCAGCAGGACCAGCGGCCGGCGCTCCTTCAGTTGCACCGAGGCGGCGCGCGTCAGCAGCCCGTCGTCGAAACCATGCGCGATGGCGGCAAGGCTGCGCATCGAGCAGGGCGCGACGATCATGCCGGCGACCGGACAGGAGCCCGAGGCGATCCCGGCCCCCAGGTCGCGCTGCGCATGCACGCGCGTGGCCAGCGCCTGCAGGTCGCGCAGCGCGCCGGGGCCGGCCTCTTCGACCAGCGTGCGCTCGGCCATGGCCGAGACGACCAGATCGATCTCGGCCCCGGCGCGGGTCAGCGCGCGGGCGCAATCCAGCGCCAGCACCGCGCCCGAGGCGCCGGAAACGCCCAGCACCACCCTCATGGCAGCACCGTGGCAAGCAGCGCCTCGGCCCGCGCCTCATGGGCGGGGTCAAGCTGCATGACCCGACCCCATTCCCGCCCGGTCTCGGCGCCGATCTTGGTGGTGGCGTCCAGCCCCAGCTTGCCCGCCAGCCCCTCGATGGGCGAGGCGAAGTCGAGGTAATCCATCGGCGTGCGGTCGATCAGCATCGCATCGCGCCCCGGGTCCATCCGGGTCGAGATCGCCCAGGCGATGTCGTCCCAGTTGCGCACGTCGATGTCGCGGTCCACCACGACGACCAGCTTGGTATAGCTGAATTGCGGCAGCATCCCCCACAGCGCCATCATCACCCGCCGCGCCTGGCCGGGATAGCGCTTGTCGATCGCCACCACCGCCATGCGATAGGAACAGGCGGCGGGCGGCAGCCACAGGTCGGTGATCTCGGGGATCTGGGCGCGGATCACCGGCAGGGCGAGTTCGTTGAACAGCTCGCCGATGACCGAGGGCTCGTCGGGCGGCCGGCCGGTGACGGTCGAGAGATAAAGCGGCTCGTCGCGGCAGGTGATGCGGCTGACGCGCATGACCGGGAAGGGTTCGACGGCATTGTAATAGCCGGTATGGTCGCCGAAGGGGCCTTCGGGCGCCGTCTCGCCCAGATGGATCCAGCCCTCGACGATCACTTCCGCCCGGGCGGGCACCATCAGCGGCACGGTCTGCGCCGCGACCAGTTCCGCCCGCGCACCGCGCAGCACGCCGGAAAAGCCAAGCTCGGACACCGTCTCGGGCAAGGGCAGCGCGGCGGCCAGCAGCAGCGCCGGATCGGCGCCAAGCGCGATGGCGACGGGCATCGGCTCGCCCGCCCGCGCCCAGCTGCGGTGATGCGCCGCCCCGCCGCGATGCGCCAGCCAGCGCAGGATCAGCCGGTCCGGCCCCAGCACCTGCGCGCGATAGACGCCCAGGTTGTAGCGCGCCAGGTCCTCGGCCCGGCTGTCCTGCGGCCGCGTCAGCACCACCGGCCAGGTGATCAGCGGCCCGCCATCCCCGGGCCAGGGCGTCTGCACGGGCAGCGAATCGAGGCCGGGCAGCGCGGCCTCCTGCACCGGGCCGTTGCGCATGAGCTTCGGGCGCGTCGCCAGCGCCGCGCGCAGCATCGGCCAGCGCGACATGGCGTCGCGCATGCCCTCGACCGGGGCCGGGCTGCGCAAGGCGGCGAGGAATGCGCCGAAGCCCGCGATCTCGTCGGGCTGCAGCCCCAGCCCGGCCGCGACCCGCGCCCTGGTGCCGAACAGGTTGGCGACGACCGGAATGCGCGATTCCCCGGGCCGGTCAAAGCGCAGCGCCGGCCCGCCGCGGCGCAGGCAGGCCAGCTGCACCGCGGTCATCTCATGGCGGGGCGAGACGGGCTCGGCGATGCGCGCAAGCTCGCCCCGCGCCTCCAGCCAGGCAAGAAAGGCCCGCAGATCGGGGAAGGAGGGAAGGCTGCGCATCGAAGGCTCCGGCAGGCCCGCGGCAAGGCGGGCGGGTCATGGGTGCAAGCTAGGCGAGGAATTCCGGCCGGGGCTTGACGAAGATCAATCACAGCGCCGATTGACCGGCCTAGACCTTGGACATGACCCAGCGCCCCGCCCTGACGCCGCTGCTGATGCGGCTTCCGCCCCCGCCCCTTGCCCGCCGGGCCCTTGGCCTGGCCCTGACGGCATTCCTGCGCCGCATCGCCGCCCGCCGGCCCGCGATCCTGTCGCGGCTCGGCCCGCATGGCCGGGCGCGCTTCCTGCTCGATGTCAGCGACGGGCCCTTCCTGCTGCTGATGGAGCCCGAAGCGCGGCGGCTGTCCGCCCATTCGCGCCGCGCGCCCGAGCCGGCGCATGACGCCGCGATCCGGGGCGGGCTGGCCGCCTTCCTCGCCATGCTGCACGGCGCCGAGGACGGCGATGCGCTGTTCTTTTCCGGCGAGCTGCAGATTTCCGGCGACACTTCGGCGGTGCTGGCGCTGCGCAATGCGCTGGACGATGCCGAACTGGACCTGACCGAGGAGCTGGCGGCGCTTTCCGGCCGGCCGCTGGACCGCTGGCTGCGCCGCGGCTCGGAGCTCGTCGCCCGCAAAAGCGGGCTGGTCCTGTCCCGGCAGGAGGTGACGCCATGATGGAACTGGTCTGCCCCGCCGGGACCCCGGCAGCCTTGCGCGCAGCGGTCGATGCCGGCGCGCACACGATCTATTGCGGCTTTGCCGACGAGACGAACGCCCGCAACTTCCCCGGCCTGAACTTCAGCCGCGAGGAACTGGCCGAGGGCGTGGCCTATGCCCATGCGCGCGGCGCGCATGTGCTGGTGGCGATCAACACCTTCCCGCGCGCCGGCGACCAGGCGCTGTGGCACCGCGCCGTGGCCGACGCCGCCCGGCTGGGCGCCGATGCGGTGATCCTGGCCGATCTGGGCCTGATCGCCCATGCGGCCGAGGCCCATCCCGGCCTGCGGCTGCACCTGTCGGTGCAGGCCGCCGCCGCCAATCCCGACGCGATCAACTTCTATGCCCGGACCTTCGGCATCCGCCGGGTGGTTCTGCCGCGCGTGCTGTCGGTCGAGGAGATCACCGCCATCAACCGCGAGATCGACGTGGAAACCGAGGTCTTCGTCTTCGGCGGGCTCTGCGTGATGGCCGAGGGGCGCTGTTCGCTTTCCTCCTATGCCACCGGGCTGTCGCCGAACATGAACGGCGTCTGCTCGCCCGCCAGCCACGTCGCCTATGCCGATGTCGGCGGCAATCACGAGGCGCGGCTGGGCGATTTCCTGATCCACCGCACGCCCAAGGGCATGCCGGTGCCCTATCCGACGCTGTGCAAGGGCTGCTTCACCTCGCCCGATGGCAAGGGGGACAGCCAGACCGGCCATATCTTCGAGGATCCGGTCAGCCTGGACGCGACCCGGCTGATCCCGGCGCTGCAGAAGGCCGGGGTCCGCGCCTTGAAGATCGAGGGGCGGCAACGCTCGCGCGCCTATGTGGCGCAGGTGGTGCGCGCCTTCCGCGCCGCCGTCGAGGCCGCCGAACAGGGCGCGCCCATGCCCGAGGGACTGCTTGCGCGGCTGACCGAGGGCCAGGCCGCGACCACCGGCGCCTATGCCAAGACCTGGAGATGACCATGGACCTGACCGTCGGCCCCATCGCCTTTTTCTGGAACGCGGACCAGGTCCGCGAATTCTACCGGAGCCTGGCCGAAACCCCCGTCAAGCGGGTGGTGATCGGCGAATGGGTCTGCTCGAAGCGCCTGCCCTTCTGGCAGCACGAGATCCCCGCCGCGGTCGAGGTGCTGCAAGCCGCCGGCAAGGAGGTGGCGCTGTCCACGCTGACGCTGATCACGCTCAAGCGCGAGCGCCGGCAGACGGCCGAGCTGTTCGCCTCGGGCCTGCCGGTCGAGATCGCGGACCTGACCGCGCTCGAACACCTGCCCGAGGGGGCGCCCTTCTGGGTCGGCCCCACGGTCAACGTCTATAACGAGGGCACGCTGGAATGGCTGGCGTCGCGAGGCGCGCGCCGCATCTGCCTGCCGCCCGAGCTGCCGCTGGACTCGGTCGCGCATCTCGCTCGTGCCGGGGCCGATGCGGGCGTCGCGGTCGAGGTCTGGGGCCATGGCCGGGCGCCGCTGGCGATCTCGGGACGCTGCTATCACGCGCGGCTGCACGACCGCGCCAAGGACAGCTGCCAGTTCGTCTGCGCCGAAGACCCCGACGGCCGCACGGTCGAGACGCTGGAGGGCCAGCCCTTCCTGACCGTGAACGGCGTCCAGACGCTGAGCTATACGCATATGAGCGTCGCGGGACAGATCGGCGCCCTGCGCGAGGCCGGCATCGGCGCGCTGCGGCTGTCGCCGCAACCGGGCGATTTCGCGGCCGTGGCCGGGCTTTACGCGCGCCTGCTGGACAGCGGGCTTTCCGCGCGCGATGCCCTGGCCGACCTGCGCCGCATCCAGCCCGGCGCGGTGTTCTCGCAGGGCTTCCTCGAGGCGCGCGCCGGTGCCGCCGCCTGCCCCTGATCCATGTCTGACGGAGACGCGCGATGTCCACCTCGGAACGCATGCGCAATTATCGCGGCCCGGTGCTCTTCAGCTACGGTTTCCGGCCGTTCTTCCTGCTCTCGGCGCTTTGGGCGGCGCTGGCCATGGCGATCTGGGTCGCCATGCTCGGCGGGGCCGAGATCCTGCCGCTGGCCTTCGACCCGTTCAGCTGGCACGCCCATGAATTCCTTTACGGCTACCTGGCCGGGGTCATCGCCGGCTTCCTGCTGACGGCGGTGCCGAACTGGACCGGGCGGCTGCCGGTGATGGGCGCACCCCTGGCCGGGCTGGTCGGGCTGTGGCTTCTGGGCCGGGTCGCGGTCGCGGTCTCGGGGCTGATCGACTGGCGGCTGGTGATGCTGGCCGATCTGGCGCTGGGTCTGGCATTGCTGGCCTTTCTTGCGCGCGAGGTCCTGCGCGGCCGGAACTGGCGCAACCTGCCGGTGCTGGCGCTGCTGGGGCTGTTCACCGCTGGCAACGCGCTGTTTCACATCGAGGCCGCCCGCGGCGGCGCGGCCTTCGAGGGCCTGGGCATGCGCCTTGGACTGGCCGCGGCGCTGATCCTGATCGCGCTGATCGGCGGACGGATCATCCCCAGCTTCACCCGCAACTGGCTGGCGGCGCGCGGCGCCGGGCGCCTGCCGGCCACCTTCGGTCGCGGCGACGGTGCGGTGCTGGGCCTGACGGCGCTGACGCTGGCCGGCTTCGTCGCCGCGCCCGACGCTTCCGCCATGCCCTGGCTGATGCTGGCCTGCGGCGCGGCGCATCTGTGGCGGCTGGCGCGCTGGCAGGGTGTGCAGACCGGGGCCGAGCCGCTGCTCTGGGTGCTGCACCTGGCCTATGCCCTGCTGGCGCTCGGCTTCTGGGCCGAGGCGGCGGCGGGTTTCGGGCTGCTCGCGGCGGCGCCGGCGCGGCATGTCTGGCTGGCCGGCACCATCGGGCTGATGACCCTGGCGGTGATGAGCCGTGCGAGCCTTGGCCATAGCGGCCGGGCCCTGCATGCCGGGCGCGGCACCACGGCGCTTTATCTGGCGCTTCTCGGTTCGGTGGCGCTGCGGCTGCTGGCCGGGCTGCTTCCGGCGCAGGTCTGGCTGCTGCATCTGTCGGGCACGCTGTGGCTGCTGGCCTTCGGCGGCTTCGCCCTGCTTTACCTGCCGGTGCTGGCGGGACCGAAGATCGCCAGGAAGCCGGTCTCGGGGCCGGGCCGCACCGCCTGACGAGAAAGCCAAAAGGCCCGGTCCGAGGACCGGGCCTTTTCGCCATGGGGGTCTTGCCTCAGGCGGGATGCGGCGCGCAGGCCGCCCGGCACCAGTCCAGCACCATCGCCTCATCGGCGGGAAGCTGCGTGGCAAGCCCGTCGGCGAAGGCCCGGAAGGCCGGCAGGTTCAGCCCGTTCACCCCGGCCAGGACGGGGATGCCGCGCGACAGCGCCTCGGCGATCAGCGGCGCAAAGCCGCGCCCCTCGGATTCCTGCTTGCCGAACTTGTTGACCAGCAGCAGGTCGGCACCGGGCAGCGCCGCGGCGACGCCCAGCACCGCCGCCTCAAGGACCCCCGCATCCAGCCGGCAGCCGCGCGCACCGTCGCCGCGATCCTCGCTGATGCGCAGCACCGGGCCGTCGGGCAGCACCCGCAGGTCCATGTCGCATTTAATGCGCCCCTCGCGCCGCGGGTTGGTGTGCACCGTCCCGGCCAGCCGCAGCCCCGCTGCCTGCGCCCGTCCGGCGATGGCGGCGAGGAAGCGGTCGTTGGCGCCGCGCCCGGGCAGGCTGACATAGGCCAGCCGCATCAGATGCCCCCATCGCGCCGGAAGGAGACGCCGGAGATCCTGGCCCCCGCGACCAGCCGGTCCACATAGGCGCGGCTGGCGCGCAGCCAGGCCGCCTTATCATGCGCCTGGCGCAGCTGCGGCAGCACGGCTGCGAAAGGCAGCACCTCGCCCCGCGCCCGGGCGTCGAGGCGGATGACATGCAGGCCGTAGCGCGTCTCGGCCAGCGCCAGCGTCCCCTCCTCCATGCCGGCCAGCACGGCATCGAACTCGGGGACGGTATCGCCCGAGCTCAGCTGCCCCAGCACCCCGCCGGCGGTCTTCGACGAACAGGCGCTGTGATGCGCGGCCAGTTCGGCAAAGCGGCGCGGCGCGGCGCTCAGCTCGGCCAGCACCGCCTCGGCCCGGGCGCGCGCCTCGGCACGCGCCGGGGCGTCGTCCGGCGCGGCGGCGAACAGGATATGCGCCGCCTCGTAGAGCGAGGGCGCGCGGAACTGTTCGGGATGGGCGGCGTAATGCGCGGCCAGCGCCGCCTCGTCTGCGGGCTCGGGACGGATGGCCCGATCCAGCAGGGCGCGGATCGCCGCCTCCTCCTCGGTCTCCCACTGGCCGGGGGCAAGCTCGGCCGGCTCGGCGGCGATGCCCCGGGCGCGCGCCTCTTGCAACAGAATCTCGCGCACCGCCAGCGCCCGGGCGGCGGCGCGCCAGGCATGGCCGGGCTTGCCCTTGGGCGCAGGATGGTTCTGCGCCTCGGCCGCGATGCGGCCGGGGTCGATGGTCACGCCGTTCACGACGACCGGCGGCAAGAGCGGTTTCATCTGCATCGCCGTCACTCCGCCGGATGACGCCTGGAGCGCACGATCTGATAGCCCGGCCGCCACAGATAGCGCAGCGGGGCCGAGATCATATGCACCAGCCGGGTGAAGGGGAACAGCAGGAAGATGGTCAGGCCCAGCAGGATATGCAGCTTGAAGAGCCAATGCGCATTGGCCAGATGCTCGGCCGCCCCGGCGCGGAAATAGGCGATGCCCTGCGCCCAGGACATCAGCAGCGTCATTTCATGCCCGTCCAGATGCTGCATCGAGACCAGGATGGTCATGAGCCCCAGCACCAGCTGCGCGACCAGCAGCACCAGGATGCCGGTATCGGCCAGGGTGGTATGGGCGCGCACCCGCGGATCGTAAAGCCGGCGATGCAGCAGCATCCCGCCGCCGACCAGCGCCATGACCCCCGCGATGCCGCCTGCGGTCATGGCCAGCACCTGCTTGGCGCCATGGCTGATGCCGATGGCATCGAAGACCGCGATCGGGGTCAGAAGCCCGACCAGATGGCCGAAGAAGATCACCAGCACGCCGACATGGAACAGGACCGAGCCGATGACGAATTGCCGCCGCCGCAGGATCTGGCTGGATTTCGACTTCCAGCTGAACGGGTCCTGATCGTAGCGGATGATCGAGCCGAGGATCATCACCGTGATGGCGATATAGGGGTAGATGCCGAAAAGGAAGTTGTTCATCTGCGCCTCCTGCTCATTGCGCCGGGTTGGGGACGCGCGGGGCGTCCATGCGGGCCAGGATGTCGCGGCTGACCGGGCAGCCGGCATTGGGATCGGGGCCGAAGGTGACCTGCGCCTCCTCCCAGACGGCATCGAGCGCCGCCAGATCCTCGGGATCGTCGTCGGGGACGGCGGCCAGGTCTTCGGACAGTTCGGCGGGCTCGGTCACCACCAGCGCGACCAGCGCGGCAAGCACGGCGGCATAGGCCGTCTCGCGCCGGGTCAGACGCTCGGCCAGCGCGACGAGGATGGGCGCGGCATCGGCCAGAAGCGCCTCGGCCTCGGGCAGGGGCCGGGTCGACAGGTATTCCAGCAGCACCGGCAGATGGTCGGGCAGTTCCGACCCCGCCAGATCGAAGCCGCCGGCGCGATAGGTCTCGAGCAGGTCCACCATGGCGCCGCCGCGGTCGCGGCCTTCGCCGTGCACATGCTCGAACAGGTTCAGCGACAGGCTGCGCGAGCGGTCGAAGAGCAGCACATAGCGTTCCTGCAGGTCGTAGAGGTCGCCCTGCCGCAGTTCCTGCAGCAGCTGGCCGAGTTCTTCCATGCGCTTGGGGCCAAGCAGCCCCTCGGCATGCAGCACGGCGTCGATTTCGGGCAGCGCGGCGATCAGCTCCTCGCCGGGATAGGAAAGCAGCGCCGAAAGGGCCTTGAAGCTTTTCATGCGATGAACTCCTGCGGGCTGCGGAACTTCTTGCCGCCGAAAAGCGAGGGGCTGTTGCCGGACGAGCAGCCATGCCCGTCGGTAAAGCCGCAGCCGCCGCGCAGGTCATAGGCGTCCTCGACGATCTCGCGATGCGTGGTCGGGATGACGAAGCGGTCCTCGTAATTGGCGATGGCGAGCAGGTGATACATCTCGTCGATCTGCTGCGGGGTCAGGCCGACGCGCTTGGCGACGCCCAGATTCACCACGCCGTCGATGGTCTTCGAGCGCATGTAGCTGCGCATGGCCAGCATCCGCTCCAGCGCCGCCGCCACCGGCGCCTCGTCGCCCGCGGTCAGCATGTTCGCCAGGTAGCGCAGCGGGATGCGCAGGCTGCGCACGTCGGGCATGTCGTCCTGCGCGGCGATCTTGCCCGCCTCGGCGGCGTTCTGGATCGGCGACAGCGGCGGCACATACCAGACCATCGGCAGGGTGCGGTATTCGGGATGCAGCGGGAAGGCGATCTTCCACTCCATCGCCATCTTCCAGATCGGCGATTTCTGCGCGCCCCTGATCCAGTCCTCGGGCACGCCCTCGGCGCGGGCGGCAGCGATCACCTCGGGGTCATTGGGGTCCAGGAAGACGCCGAGCTGCGCGTCGTAAAGGTCCATCTCGCTTTCGGATGCGGCCGCCTCGGCGATCTTGTCGGCATCGTAAAGCATCACGCCCAGATAGCGGATGCGGCCGACGCAGGTTTCCGAACAGACCGTGGGCTGGCCCGATTCAAGGCGCGGATAGCACAGGATGCATTTTTCCGACTTCCCGGTGGACCAGTTGTAATAGATCTTCTTGTAGGGGCAGCCCGAGACGCACATCCGCCAGCCCCGGCACTTGTCCTGGTCGATCAGCACCACGCCGTCCTCCTCGCGCTTGTAGATCGCGCCCGAGGGGCAGGAGGCGACGCAGGCCGGATTGAGGCAATGCTCGCACAGCCTCGGCAGATACATCATGAAGGTGTTTTCATATTCCCCGTAGATGTCCTTCTGCACGCCCTCGAAATTGTAGTCCTTGCTGCGTTTCTCGAACTCGCCGCCCAGGATTTCCTCCCAGTTCGGGCCCCATTCGATCTTCTCCATCCGCTGGCCGCTGATCTTCGAACGCGGCCGGGCGGTCGGGAAGGCCTGCATCTCGGGCGCGGATTTCAGGTGATCGTAGTCGAAATCGAAGGGCTCGTAGAAATCGTCGATCTCGGGCAGGTCGGGATTGGCGAAGATATTCGCCAGGATGCGCCACTTGCCGCCCTGCCTGGGTTGCAGATGGCCGGATTTCGTCCGCACCCAGCCGCCGTTCCAGCGCCTCTGGTTCTCCCAATCCTTGGGATAGCCGATGCCGGGCTTGGTCTCGACATTGTTGAACCAGGCGTATTCGACGCCCTCGCGCGAGGTCCAGACGTTCTTGCAGGTCACCGAGCAGGTATGGCAGCCGATACACTTGTCCAGGTTCAGCACCATGCCGATTTGCGCACGCACTTTCATTCCGCTGCCTCCGTCGCTTGGGTTGCGGGCTGGTCGAGCCAGTCGACCTTGTTCATCTTGCGGACGATGACGAATTCGTCCCGGTTGGCCCCCACCGTGCCGTAATAGTTGAAGCCATAGGCCAGCTGCGCATAGCCGCCGATCATATGGGTCGGCTTCAGCACGATGCGGGTGACCGAGTTGTGGATGCCGCCGCGCTTGCCGGTGATCTGGCTGCCGGGCGTGTTCACGATCTTTTCCTGCGCGTGATACATGAACATGCTGCCTTCCTTCATGCGCTGGCTGACCACCGCGCGGGCGGCGATGACGCCGTTGCTGTTGAAGACCTCGACCCAGTCGTTATCGACCAGCCCGGCCTTCTGCGCGTCGATCTCCGAGATCCAGACCACCGGGCCGCCCCTGTTCAGCGTCAGCATCAGCAGGTTGTCGGAATAGGTGGAATGGATGCCCCATTTCTGGTGCGGGGTCAGGAAGTTCAGCACCACGTGCTTCTCGCCGGCGGCAAGCGATTTCCGGGCATCCGCGCCGATGGTCTTCAGATCGACCGGCGGCCGCCAGGTGACGAAGGCCTCTCCAAAGGCGCGCATCCATTCGTGGTCCTGATAAAGCTGCTGGCGGCCGGTGACGGTGCGCCACGGGATCAGCTCGTGCACGTTGGTCCAGCCGGCATTGTAGCAGACCTCCTCGCTTTCGATACCCGACCAGGTGGGCGAGGAGATGATCTTCCTCGGCTGGGCGGCGATGTCGCGGAAGCGGATCTTCTCGTCCTCCTTGACCTCGGCCAGGTGCTTGTGGTCGAGCCCGGTGGCGCGGCCAAGCGCCTGCCAGGCCTTGACCGCCACCTCGCCATTGGTCTCGGGGGCCAGCATCAGCACCACCTCGGCGGCGTCGATGGCCGTCTCGATCCGCGCCATGCCCTTGGTCGGGCCCTCTTCGGTCACCCGGCCGTTGAGCGCCTGCAGGTGATGCACCTCGTCCCTGGTGTCCCAGCTGATGCCCTTGCCGCCATTGCCCAGCTTCTCCATCAGCGGCCCCAGCGCGGTGAAGCGCCGGTAGAGGTTCGGATAGTCGCGCGTCACCTCGATATAGGCCGGCGCGGTCTTGCCGGGGATCAGCTCGCATTCGCCCCGCTTCCAGTCCTGCACGAAGGGCTGGGCGATCTCGCCGGGGCTGTCGTGCTGCAGGGGCAGCTGCACCACGTCCGTCTCGACCCCCAGCACCTCGGGCGCGATCTCCGAGAACTTGCGGGCGATGGACTTGAAGATCTCCCAATCGGTCCGCGATTCGTAGGCCGGGTCCACCGCCGCCTGCAGCGGGTGGATGAAGGGATGCATGTCCGAGGTGTTCATGTCGTCCTTTTCGTACCAGCTGGCGGTCGGCAGGACGATGTCGGCATAGACCGCGGTGGTGGACATGCGGAAGTCGATGGTGACCAGCAGGTCCAGCTTGCCCTCGGGCGCCCGGTCGTGCCAGGCGGCCTCGACGGGCTTCACGCCGCCTTCCTCGCCCAGGTCCTTGCCCTGCACGCCGTGATCGGTGCCCAGAAGGTGCTTGAGGAAGTACTCATGCCCCTTGCCCGAGGACCCCAGCAGGTTCGAGCGCCAGACGAACAGGTTCCGCGGCCAGTTCTCGGGCGCGTCCGGGTCCTCGCAGGACATTTCCAGCCGGCCGGATTTCAACTCGCGGGCGACGTAATCCTTGACCGCGATGCCCTCGGCCTTGGCGGCGCGGCCCACCTCCAGCGGGTTCTGGCGCAGCTGCGGCGCCGAGGGCAGCCAGCCCATGCGCTCGGCCCGGATGTTGTAATCGATCAGGCTCAGCCGGTCCCAGTCGCCTGCCGGCGCGGTGGGCGAAAGGATCTCCCTGGCGCTCACCGTCTCGTAGCGCCACTGGTCGGTATGGGCGTAGAAGGCCGAGGTCGAGTTCATGTGCCGCGGCGGCCGCGCCCAGTCCAGCGCGAAGGCCAGCGCCGTCCAGCCGGTCTGCGGGCGCAGCTTTTCCTGGCCGACGTAATGCGCCCAGCCGCCGCCGGACTGGCCGACGCAGCCGCACATCACCAGCATGTTGATGACGGCGCGATAGTTCATGTCCATATGGAACCAGTGGTTCATCGCCGCGCCGATGATGACCATCGACCGCCCGTTGGTCTTTTCGGCATTGGCGGCGAATTCCCGCGCCACCTGGATGATCTTGTCGCGGCGCACGCCGGTGATGCGCTCGGCCCAGGCCGGTGTGAAGGGCACGTCGGCGTCATAGTCGCGCGCGACGTTCCCGCCGCCCAGGCCGCGGTCGAGGCCGTAGTTCGCGCAGATGAGGTCGAAGACCGTGGCGACCAGCGCCTCCTCGCCATTGGCGAGGGTCAGGCGCTTGACCGGAACGTTGCGGGTCAGCACCGCGCCGCGGTCGTCCACCGCGAAGCCGTTGGTCGCGGCACCGCCGAAATAGGGGAAATCGACGCCGGCGACGTCGTCGCGATCCTCGTCGAGCACCAGGCTCATCTTCAGCCGGACCTCGTCCCCGCCCGCCTTCTGCTCCAGGTTCCAGCGCCCCTCCTCGCCCCAGCGGAAGCCCACGGAACCGTTCGGGACCACGATGCGGTCCGTGGTCTCGTCGATGGCGACCGTCTTCCATTCCGGGTTGTTCGCCTGCCCCAGCGCGCCGTCGAAATCGCTGGCGCGCAGCTGGCGGCCGGGGATGAGGCGGCCGTCGCGTTCCTCCAGCCGCACCAGCATCGGCATGTCGGAATAGCGGCGGCAGTAATCCTCGAAATACTCGGCCTGCCGGTCCAGGTGGAATTCGCGCAGGATGACATGGCCGAAGGCCATGCCAAGCGCCGCATCGGTGCCCTGCTTGGCGTTCAGCCAGATGTCGCCGAATTTCGCGGCCTCGGAATAGTCGGGGCAGATCACCGCCGACTTGGTGCCGCGATAGCGCGCCTCGGTATAGAAATGCGCGTCGGGCGTGCGGGTCTGCGGCACGTTCGAGCCCCAGAGCAGCAGGTAGCCCGCGTTGTACCAATCCGCGCTTTCGGGAACGTCGGTCTGCTCGCCCCAGGTCTGGGGCGAGGCAGGCGGCAGGTCGCAATACCAGTCATAGAAGGACATGCAGGTCCCGCCCAGAAGCGACAGGTAGCGCGTGCCGGCTGCATAGGAGACCATCGACATGGCCGGGATCGGCGAGAAGCCGAAGACCCGGTCGGGGCCGTATGTCTTTGCGGTATAGGCATTGGCGGCGGCGACGATCTCGGTCGCCTCGTCCCAGGTCGCGCGCACGAAACCGCCCTTGCCGCGGATGCGGGTATAGCTTTCGCGCGCGGCCGGGTCGGTCTGGATCGCTGTCCAAGCCTGGATGGGCGTCATGGTCTTGCGCTTCTCGCGCCAGAGCCGCATCAGCCGGCCGCGGATCAGCGGCGTCTTCACCCGGTTCGCGGAATAGAGATACCAGCTGTAGGAGGCGCCGCGCGCGCAGCCGCGCGGCTCGTGGTTGGGCAGGTCCGGCCGGGTGCGGGGATAGTCGGTCTGCTGCGTCTCCCAGGTGACGATCCCGGACTTGACGTAGATCTTCCACGAACAGGAACCGGTGCAGTTGACCCCGTGGGTCGAGCGGACGATCTTGTCGTGCCGCCAGCGCGAGCGATAGGTGTCCTCCCAGTCGCGGTTCTCGGTCGTGGTCTGGCCATGCCCTTCCGCGAACACGTCCTTGCGGGCGGGTTTCAGGAAGTTCAGGCGGTCCAGCAGATGGCTCATAGCTGTCTCCTTGGAATTCTCAGGCAGGGGTGGCGGCGCCGGCGGGGGCGCGGCCGCGTTCGATGTCGTGCAGAAGGCCGCCCGGCCGGGTGTAGAAGACCCAGGTCACGGCAAGGCAGAGCACGTAGAAGCCGAGGAAGCCCCAGAGCGCGCCAAGCGCCGATCCGGTCAGCGCGATCGAGCTGCCGTAGGCCTTGGGGATGAAGAAGCCGCCATAGGCCCCGATCGCGCTGGTGAAGGCGATGATCGCGGCGGATTCGCGGTCCGACTGGCGGCGGCGATCCTCGGGCGAAAGCTGCGGCTCCAGCCGGGCGATCTCCTTGCGCATGATCACGGGGATCATCTGGAAGGTCGAGGAATTGCCGACCCCGGTAAAGAAGAACAGCGCCATGAAACCCGCGAAGAAGCCGGCGAAGGACAGCGCCTGCAGCGACAGGATGACCAGCGCGACCGAGGCGATCATGCCGGCAAAGACCCAGAAGGTCACCCGCCCGCCGCCGACCCGGTCCGCCAGCCAGCCGGTGCCGGCCCGGCTGAGCGCGCCGACCAGCGGCCCCAGGAACACGAATTGCAGCGCGTTCACCTCGGGGAAGGCCAGGCCGGTCAGCAGCGGGAAGCCCGCCGAATAGCCGATGAAGCTGCCGAAGGTGCCGATGTAAAGCAGGCACATCACCCAGTTGTGCTTGCGGGTGAAGATCACCGCCTGCTCGCGGAAGCTGGCGCGGGCGTCGGCGATGTCGTTCATGCCCAGCCAGGCCGCCACGGTCGAGGCGATGATGAAGGGCACCCAGACGAATCCGGCGTTCTGCATCCACAGCCGGCCGCCGTCCGAAAGCTCTTGCGGGGCGCCGCCCATGGCACCGAAGACGCCCATGGTGATGACGATGGGCACCAGGAACTGCATCACCGAGACGCCCAGGTTGCCGAGGCCGGCGTTCAGCCCCATGGCGCTGCCCTTTTCCGATTTCGGGAAGAAGAAGCTGATATTGGCCATGGACGAGGCGAAATTGGCCCCGCCGAGCCCGCACAGCAGCGCCAGCGCGACGAAGATCAGATAGGGCGTCGTCGGATCCTGCACCGCATAGCCGATGCCCATGGCCGGGATCAGCAGCGAGGCGGTGGAAAGCGTCGTCCACAGCCGCCCGCCGAAGATCGGCACCATGAAGCTGTAGAAGATGCGCAGCGTGGCCCCGGACAGCGCCGGCAGCGCCGCCAGCCAGAACAGCTGGTCCTGGCTGAAGCCGAAGCCGATCTGCGGCAGCTTGGCCACCACCACCGACCAGACCATCCAGACCGCGAAGGCCAGCAGCAGCGCCGGAATCGAGATCCACAGGTTGCGCCTGGCGATCCGGCGGCCCTTTTCGGACCAGAATGCCGGGTCCTCGGGACGCCAGTCGTCCAGCACGCGCGGCATCACCGTGCGCTCGGGGTCATGCACCTCGGCCAGTTCGGGAAAGTTCGGCAGCCGGTCCAGGGCCCGGCCCTGCGCCTGCCGCTCCATGGCGCGGATCGAGAGGTGCATCCAGCCCATGGACACCACCACGACCAGCAAGAGCAAGGCGAAGCACGAGGTCCAGATGCCGGTCAGGTCCAGCAGCGCGCCGAAGACGATGGGCAGGACGAAGCCGCCAAGGCCGCCGATCATGCCGACCAGCCCGCCCACCGCACCGACATGGTTCGGGTAATAGACCGGGATGTGCTTGAAGATCGCGGCCTTGCCCAGGCTCATGAAGAAGCCCAGTGCAAACAGCGTGACCACGAAGGGCCACAGCCCCATCTCGGTCGAGAACGAGATCGGCCCGTCCATGCCGCGGATGGTGTAGTCGGTCGGCGGATAGGACAGCATGAACAGGAACAGCGCGCTGAAGCCGAAGGTCCAGTACATCACCGTGCGCGCGCCGAAGCGGTCCGACAGGATGCCGCCATAGGCGCGAAAGATGCTGGCCGACAGGCTGAAGGCCGCCGCCGCCATGCCGGCGACCCGCAGATCGACGCCGTAAACCTGCGTCAGGTAATGCGGCAGCCACAGCGCCAGGGCGACGAAGCCGCCGAAGACGAAGAAATAGTAAAGCGCGAAGCGCCAGACCTGCAGCCTTTTCAGCGGCGCGAACTGCTCGGCCAAACTGGGCGCGGCGATGCCCTCGGCACGGCGCGCCTCGAAATCGGGGTCGTCGCGCGCGACCAGCAGGAAGACCACGCCCATCAGCGCGATGCCCACCGCCCAGATCTGCGCCACGGCCTGCCAGCCCCAGGCCACCAGGATGAAGGGGGCGATGAACTTGGTCACCGCCGCGCCGACATTGCCCATGCCGAAGATGCCGAGCGCCGTCCCCTGCCGCTGGGCCGGGAACCATTTCGAGACATAGGCGACGCCGATGATGAAGGAACCGCCCGCCAGACCGACGCCAAGCGCGGCCAGCAGGAAGCCCGCATAGCTCTCGGCCCAGGTCAGCGCCCAGGTGGCAAGGCCGGTGAACAGCATCTGCAGCGAAAACACCAGCCGCCCGCCGTAACGCTCGGTCCAGACGCCGAGGATCAGCCGGATCAGCGAGCCGGTCAGGATAGGTGTGGCGATCAGCACGCCATATTCGAACTCGGTCAGGCCGAGCTCGTCCTTGATGGTGATGCCGATGATGGAGAAGATCGTCCAGACGGCGAAGCACAGCGTGAAGGCGGTGGTGCTGAGCCACAGCGCCTTCTGCTGCTGCATCGGGGACGGGGATCGTGGGTCCGACATGGCGGATGCTCCGATTGGGTCTTTCGCGCGCCGTTTCTGCGGCTCACCCATCACGCGGCCGGCGGGGCAGGTTTGATCTGGGTCAACTTCTGCGCTGCGGAGCGGCAAAACCGACCGGATTTCGCTTTTGTGCCGGGACGCCCTGCAAATTATCCAGGCGTGGCTGCGGTTTCATGTCGCGGCCATATGACAAATACCTGCTCTCTGATTGACGAAAATCAAGATCAATGCCAGACAGGAGGCGATTCCGCAGCCACTCCCAAGGACAGCCCATGCGCGAAGAGGACCGCAACGACATCCGCAACCTGCCGCTGTTCCGCGACATGACCAGCCCGGCCTTCGACGCGCTGCTGCATGCGGCCTATGACCAGGTCTTTCCCGCGCAGCTCGAGCTGATCCGCCAGGGCGAGGGCGCGAATTTCCTGCATGTGGTGCTGGAAGGCGCGGTCGAGCTTTATGCCCACTGGCAGGGACGCGACACCACCATGGCCGTGGTCCAGCCGGTCGCCACCTTCATCCTGGCCGCCTGCATGCGCGACGCGCCCTATCTGATGTCGGCGCGCACCCTGCAACGCTCGCGCATCGTGCTGATCCCGGCGGTGGACGTGCGCGGGGCCTTCGCCCGCGACCCCGGCTTTGCGCTGGCCACGGTGCAAGAGCTGTCCGAGGGCTATCGCAACCTCGTGCGCCATGCCAAGAACCTCAAGCTGCGCAACGCCCGCGAAAGGCTGGGGGCCTATCTGCTGCAGCGGTTCTCGGCCGCCGGGGGCGCGCAGGGTTTCGTTCTGCCGCAGGAAAAGCGGCTGCTGGCCTCGTATCTGGGGATGACGCCGGAAAGCCTCTCGCGCGCCTTCCGGGCGCTGCGCGAGCATGGCGTGCATATCGACGGCATGCGCGTCACCATCACCGACCTGGGCGCGCTGACGGATCTGGTCCGTCCCGACAGCCTGCTGGACACGGCGCTGAACATTCCCTGACCCGCGACGGCGGAATTCGGCCGCAAGCGGCGGAGTGCGGCGGTCCCGCCCGCGCCCTAGATATGATAGCAGGAATGACGCAGCAGAAAGGTTCCTGCCATGGATCACGCCCCGATTCCCACCGAAAGCGATCCGCGCTGGCAGCAGGTGCTGGCGCGCGACGCGGCGGTCGATGGCGCCTTCGTCTATGCCGTGCGCACCACCGGGGTCTATTGCCGCCCCTCCTGCCCGTCCCGGCGGGCCAAGCCGCAGAACGTGACCCTCTATGCCTCGCCCGATCAGGCCGAGGCGGCGGGCTTTCGTCCCTGCCGGCGCTGCAATCCCCGCGGCGCCTCGGTGGCCGAGGCCAATGCGGCGCTGGTCGCCGCCGCCTGCCGGCTGATCGAGGACTCGGACACGCCGCCTAGCCTCGGGGCACTGGCCGAGGCCGCGGGCCTCAGCCCGTTCCATTTTCACCGCCAGTTCAAGGCCGCGACCGGACTGACGCCGCGCGCCTATGCCGCCGCGCATCGCGCCGGCCGGCTGCGCGCCCGGCTGGCCGATAGCGTCAGCGTCACCGGCGCGATCTACGAGGCGGGCTTCAGCTCGAACAGCCGCTTCTATGAGGGCGCCGACGGGATGCTGGGCATGACGGCCTCGGCCTGGCGCAAGGGCGGTGCGGGGGCCGAGATCCGCTTCGCGCTGGGGCAATGCGCGCTTGGCGCCATCCTGGTCGCGCAAAGCCGGCGCGGCATCTGCGCCATCGCGCTTGGCGACGACCCCGAGGCGCTGCTGCGCGACTTCCAGGACCGTTTCCCCGCCGCCACGCTGATCGGCGGCGACCCGGAATTCGAGACCCTCGTCGCCCGCGTCGTCGGCTTCGTCGAGGCACCCGGAATCGGGCTGGACCTGCCGCTGGACATCCGCGGCACCGCCTTCCAGCAGCGGGTCTGGCAGGCCCTGCGCCAGATCCCGCCCGGCGCCACCGCCAGCTATGCCGAGATCGCCCGCCGCATCGGCGCGCCGCAGGCCAGCCGCGCCGTGGCGCAAGCCTGCGCCGCGAACGACATCGCCGTCGCCATCCCCTGCCACCGGGTGGTGCGCAGCGACGGCGCGCTGTCGGGCTATCGCTGGGGCGTGGCGCGCAAGCGCGCCCTGCTCGACCGCGAGGGCGCGGCATAGCTCCGGGACATATTGCCGAGAGTTTTTCTTGGGTATATATCCGTCCCGACCTGCGCCATGCGGAAGGACGCGCCATGTTCCCGATCAGACCCTATCGCAGCACCGGGACGCTCGGCTCGGCCGCGGGCGCGGCCGCCGCCGCGCTGAAGGCTCGCGCCGCCGAATGGGAGATCGAGGCGATCGAGACCGCCGACAGCCTGACGCTGCATCTGTGGGGCTGCGAAATGGCGCTGATCCGCGACGGCGACACGGCGAGGATCGAGCTCAGCGCGCCGGAAAAGCGACTGATCGGCAACCTGCAGGACACCGCTACCACGCTGTTCGACGAACTGGGCCTGTCCATCGGCTGGGACAGGGTCGAGACGGGGGCGCTGGCCCCCGGCCTGTCGCTGATGCGGGTGGTCGACGTCAGCCCGCGCACGCCCGGCTTCCTGCGCGTCCGCGTCGCCGGCGAGGACGCCGCCCGTTTCGGCCAAGGCTCGCTGCATTTCCGCCTGCTGCTGCCGCCGAAGGGACGCATCCCGCTTTGGCCGCGCATCGCCGCCAGCGGCCGCACCGTCTGGCCCGAGGGGCCGGACGCGCCGCATCGCGCCGTCTATACCGTGGCCGCGCAGCGGGACGACTGGGTGGATTTCGACATCTTCCGCCATGCGGCCAGCCCGACCTGCGACTGGGCGGATCGCGCCCGGCCCGGCGATCCGGTCGGGCTGATCGGGCCCGGCGGCGGCGGTTGCCCCGAGGCCGGCCGGCTGTGGCTCTTTGGCGACGAAACCGCCCTGCCCGCCATCGCCCGGATGCTGGAACAGGCGCGGGGCGAGGTTCATGCCTTCCTGCGCGCCGCGCCCGAGGATCTGGCCGAACTGGCCCGCGACCCGCGCGTCATCCGCTGCGACGACCTGCTGGCGGCGCTGGACGCCGCCGGCTTCGATGCGGCGCAGGAGAACCGCCATGTCTGGTTCGCCGGCCCCGCGCATGAGGCGCGCGAGGCGCGGCGGCGGCTTGCCGCGCGCGGACTGGCCAAGCGCGAATTCACCGCCGCCGCCTATTGGGGCTGACGCCTCAGGCCAGGATGCGCAGCCGCGGCAGCGAGGCTGCCGCCGCCCCCCAGGCCAGCGCCGCGCAAAGCGTGATCGCCGGCACCATGGTCGCCGCAGTATTGTCCAGGAAGGGCCCGGTCACCGCGATCATCAGCCCTCCGGTCAGCATCTGCAGCGTGCCGCCCAGCGACGAGGCAAGCCCGGCGATGTCGGGATGCGGGTCCAGCGACATGACCATGGCCGTCGGCATCACCAGCCCCAGGCAGGCATTGGCCAGGAACAGCCCTGCGATCACCACGGGCAGCGCGTCGAAGCCCGCCAGCACCACCAGCGACAGGGCCAGCGACAGCCCGGCAAAGCCGGTGATCGCCAGCGAAATCACCCGCTCCATCCCGAAGCGTTCCGCCAGCCGGCCGGCGAATTGCGAGGCCGAGAAGAAGCCGATGGCATTCACCGCGAAGGCCAGCGAGAACCCGGTCGGGCTAAGCCCGTATTGCCGCGTATAGACGAAGCTCGCCGAGGCCAGGAACACGAAGAAGCTGGCCATGCCGAAGCCGCCGATCATGGTCAGGCCCAGAAAGCGCCGGTCGGCCAGCAGCCGCCGCGCCCCCGCCGCCATGGCCGCAAGGCGCACGGGCCGGCGCCGCTCGGCCGGCAGGGTCTCGGGCAGCGCGAACAGGATCAGCCCCAGACTCAGCAGCGCCGCCGCGGCCAGCACGGCGAAGATCTCGCGCCAGCCGCCGAAGGCCAGCACCGCCGATCCGGTCAGCGGCGCCAGCATCGGCGAGACCGAGATCACGATCATGATCGCCGCCATCATCTTGGCCGCCGCGGGTCCGGTCGCCATGTCGCGGATCACCGCGCGCGGCACCGCCATCAGCGTCGCCGCACCCAGGCCCTGCAGGGCGCGGGCGGCGATCAGCCAGCCGATGGTCGGCGCCAGGCTCGCCGCCACGGTGGCGACCAGAAAGATCGACACGCCGATCACCAGCGGCTTCTTGCGCCCGACCGCATCGGCCATCGGGCCGTAGATCATCTGGGCGAAGCCGAAGACGATGAAATACGAGGTCAGCGTCAGCGCCGCCCCGGCCTCGGTGGTGTGCAGGTCGCTGGCCACTTGCGGCAGCGCCGGCAGATACATGTCGATCGCGAAGGGACCGACGGCGGAAAGCAGGCCCAGAAGCAGGGCCATGCGAAACAGGGGATCGCGCATGGGAAAACCCGTGGATATATCAGATATGAGGATTGCGGACGCAGAATCGCGCCAAGGACCGTTCGCCGCCGCAGGCGCCCTGCCTGCCACAGCGCCGCGCCGGGCGCAACCCCGTCCCGCCGGCCGGAATTGATAAATGTTCAGAATGCCCGGATTCGGGCTTCCCAAGCCCGGCGGCGCCCGGCAGGATGAAATCACGATTTTTCCCGGATTCTGAACGCGGAGCACGCGGATGAGGATCTATCACCTTATCTTCATGGCGCAGGTGGCTGGTCTGCTGGGGCTGCTGGGCGCCGCCGTCCTGTACTGGTAAAAATTGCGGCCTCCGTCGCCATGGCTTGACAGGTGCGCCTGACATGCAACATTGGCGCCATGAACAAGGTGGCTGATTGGTTGTCCCATAAGAGCCCGGTCAGTCGGAAAAACGCCGCCGAGACGGTGTTCGAGGATCTGCGAGGCGCAATATTGGCCGGCCGCTTGCCGGTCGGCATCCGGCTGCCTTCCGAGGCGAAGCTGGCCGAACATTACGGCGTCAGCCGGCCGATCATCCGCGAGGCGATGCGCTCGCTGCAGACGCTGGGGCTGACGCGCAGCCGCAGCGGCAGCGGCAGTTTCGTGATCTCGGACCGGCAGGCGCCGGAACTCGCCTATGGCAATTACTCGGCGCGCGAACTGATCGAGGCGCGGCCCTTCATCGAGATTCCCGCCGCCGGCTGGGCCGCCCTGCGCCGCAACGAAGACGACATGGCCCGGCTTCTGCAGCTGTGCGACAGCATGGAACGGCAGGAGGACGCGCTGAAATGGGTGCGGCTGGATTCGGATTTCCACTGCCTGATCGCCCAGGCCGCCCGCAACCGGCTTTTCGCCCGCATCGTCACCGATTCCCGCGATGCGCTGATGCGCCAGTCCGAGCTAGTGAACCTGATGGCGGACCGGCGCGTGACCTCGAATCACGAACATCGCCGCATCGCCGAGGCGATCGCCGCCGGCTCCGAGGACGAGGCCCGCACCGCGATGCGCGACCACCTGCACGAGGTCGAGCAGGCGATGACCTGGATCATCGGCCAGCAGCCCGCCAATGCGTGATCTTCCGCCCGGCACCCGGCCGGCGCAACAATGCATCGCCCTGACGGCCCCCTGACGCAAGATCACGCATCATGCCGCGACCAAGGTGACTTGACCCCGACGCCCGCTGTGGTAATCGAAGCTGTCAGACAGATTGCGGCGGGCGGGCATGCCCCTGCCCTCGCCGCGGGTCTGCAAGGGGGGATTGCGCGACCATGCGGCTCGACACGTGACCGGAACCGGACAGAAACCGCTGCTGGCAGTGCTTGCCACCGGCGGCACCATTGCCAGCAGCCGCGGCGCGGACGGCGCCGCGCGGCCGCGGCTGGGGGCCGGAGACCTGCTGGCGCTGCTGCCGCCCATGGCGGTCGAGCTGCGCCCGCGCGAGGTGCTGGCCAAGGATTCCGCCAGCCTGACGCTTTCCGACATGCAGCGCATCAGCGACGCGGTGGCGGCCGAGCTGGCCGACCCCCGCATCGCCGGCATCGTGGCGCTGCACGGCACCGATGCGATGGAGGAAACCGCGCTGCTGGTGCAGCTGCAACACGCGCCGCGCAAGCCGGTGGTGTTCACCGGCGCGCAATTCGCCTCGGATCACCCGCGTTCGGACGGGGGGCGCAACCTGGCCGATGCGGTCCGCGCGGCGCTGCGGCCGGCGGCCGGGCCAGGCGTCACCCTGGCCTTCGGCGGCCGGATGTTCCCGGCCTGGGGGCTTTACAAGTTCACCTCGGACGCGCCGGACGCCTTCCGCCGCGTGGCCGAAGAGGGCGCGACCGTCACCCGGCCCCTGCCCGCGCCGGTCGGCGGCTTCCGCGTCGATATCGTCGCCACCCATCCCGGCAGCGACGGTCTGCATCTCGAGGCCAGCCTGGCCGCCGGGGCGCGGGGCATCGTCATTTCGGCGCTGGGTTCGGGCAATGCGACAGCCGAACTGGTCGCGGCCATCGCGCGCGCCAAGGCCCAGGGCGTCGTGGTGGTGGTCTCCAGCCGCGTGCCCGAGGGGCTGCTGTCGCCGATCTATGGCGGCGGTGGCGGCGGTCACGACATGCGGCGCGCGGGCGCCATCCACGCCCGGCTGCTGCGCCCCGGACAGGCGCGCATCCTGCTGGCGGCGATGCTGGCCAATCGCTGCACCGAGACGGAAATCGCCCGCGCCTTCGAATCCGCGCCACAGACGGTATAATATCACGCTATATCAATCTGATGCGATTGATATGGAAAGTATTTTCCAGGCGTGATTCAGGCTCTTTGAGAAGCCCCTGACAATGAGCAGCCCGCCTGTCTGGCCGAGCCGCAGATGGCCCGGCTTCGGTCACAGGGGCCCAGCAACGGCGCGCGACCGGTCGGCGACCTCAGGAAGCTGTTCTTTCCCCGGACTTCGCCGATCCTAGGAGAGGAACACTGTCCCTAGCCGGCCGCGAGGCATTGCGGAACCTGGCCGAGGCGCTGAACATCGCCCGCCACGACAGCCTGCCGATCCGACTGCTGAAAATCGGCTACGAGGGCCTGCACAAAAGCATCAACCTGGGCACCCGCGCCGGCGAAAGCCGGATCGAACACATGGCCGGATTCTTTCGGCTCGCGCGCTCCGTTGAGCCCTGACGCGCAAGATCGGCGAATGCCGCCCGTCGTCCCATTCGCCCGGTATGCGACCCGATGTGCTATATGCTGACCAAGGCGTGCAGCACGCCGTAGCAAGGTCAGCCCGACAGGAGTAGGTGCCCTGAACAGAAAATCCCCGGTCTATCTGAACGCCTTGCACGCTTTCGAGGCCAGCGCCCGGCATGGCAGCTTTTCGGGCGCGGCGGCAGAGCTCAATGTCACGCCCGCCGCCGTCGGACAGATGGTGCGCGGGCTGGAAGATTGGTTGGGTCACCCGCTTTTCCACCGCAGCCCGACAGGCAAGGCGCGGCTGACCGCCACCGATGCGGCCGAGCGCGCCCTGCCGGACATTCGCGCCGGCCTCGACCGGCTGGGCATCGGGCTGGAACGGCTGCGCGAGGTCACGACGGGCGGCATCCTGAACGTCACCGTCAGCCCCGCCTTCGCCGCCAAATGGCTGCTGCCGCGCATCGACCGCTTTCAGGCCCGGTGCCCCGATACCGATATCCGCCTGGAGACCAGCCTGAAGCTGGTCGATTACGCGGCGCAGGGAATCGATGTCGGGATCCGCTACGGCAAGGGCGACTGGCCCGGACTCGTCGCCGAAAAGCTGATGGACGAGGAGGTCTTTCCCGTCTGCGCCTGCCGCTTCCGCGACCGGCACAACCTGACCGCTCCTGCCGACCTGCTTCGCGCGACTTTGATCCACGATCATTCCGTCGACCCCGCCCTGGGCTTCGTCACCTGGGAGAGGTGGCTGCGCGCCGCCGGCGTGACCGACGAGGCGCCGCAGCGCGGCATGGGCATCAACAATTCCGCATCCGTGCTTCAGGCCGTGATCGAGGGCCGCGGGGTGGCGCTGGCCCGCAGCATCCTGGCGCATGATGACCTCGCCGCCGGGCGGTTGTGCCGGCTGTTCCCGCAAGTGCATGTGCCGTCGAAACTGGCCTATTACGTCGTCCATCGCAGCGAATATGCGGCCCTGCCGAAGCTGAAGACCTTCAGGGACTGGCTGTTCGAGGAAGCCGCAGCCACGCTGCGCTGCACGGCGGGCCGCTTTCGCTCGGGATAGTTTTTCTTTTCCGCGGTCAAGAAAGTCTCGTTTGTCAAATCCCCATCGCCGGACACATGTGGAAGCTTCCATTCCGTGACGCAGAGGGATGACAATGGGCAACATGCAGGACCGGGCAGTCTACCTCGATGCGATGCAGGCACGAATCGGCGAATTCGCCGAACTGAACCCCGATGTCATGCAGGCGCTTCGGTCGGCGCGGCCCTGGTCCATTCAAGCCGAGTTTTCGATGCCCCCGACGCGCTTGGAAAATGAGATCCTGGCCGAGAAGGCGAGCATGAAGCCGGGAGGCCGCCCCGGTTCCGTCGTGGCGGATGGGCCGCGACGCTTGCCTGTCCTGATTCTCGGCGGTGGGCTTTCCGGCCTCACCGCCGCGTGGCACCTCTATCGCGCGGGCGTCGGGTTCCTGCTGGTCGAGGCGCGCGACCGGCTGGGCGGGCGTATCCTGACGGCCGGCGCGAATGGGTTGCCGGCGTCGGACGGGTTCGATCTCGGCCCCTCGTGGTTCTGGCCCGACATGCATGCCGGCATGAACCGCGTCGTCAGGGAGCTGGGCCTTGCCGCCTTCACGCAGGCCAGCGAAGGGTCGCTGCTGTTCCAGCGCGCGGGCAGCGCGGCGCCCGAGCGTTATCCGACGATGCGGCAGGAGCCGGCCTCGATGCGGCTGGCCGGCGGCACCGGCGCGATCATCGCGGCACTGGCCGCTCGGCTGCCGGCCGACAGCATTCGCCTTGGTCTCCGCGTCGACCGGATCACCCGCACCGAGAATGGCGTCGCCGCGCATGTCGCGGGCTCGCCCGAACCGATCACGGCCGCCCATGTCATCTGCGCGCTGCCGCCGCGCCTGCTGGCCGGGACCATGGCCCTGGACCCCGCGCCCGAGCCCCGAACCCTTGCCCTCTGGCGCGCTACGCCCACATGGATGGCGCCGCATGCCAAGTTCTTCGCGATCTACGACCGTCCCTTCTGGCGGGATGCCGGGCTGTCGGGCACGGCGCATAGCCAGATCGGCCCGCTGGTCGAAATCCACGACGCGACCACGGCTTCGGGCACGGCGGCGCTGTTCGGTTTCGTGGGCGTTCCGGCAGCCCATCGGTCGCAGGCGGGGCGTGATGCGGTCATCGTGGCAAGCGTTGCGCAACTGGGGCAGCTGTTCGGGCCAAATGCACTCGCCCCTCAAGCCACACTCTACAAGGACTGGGCCGCCGACCCGCTGACCGCGACGCCGCTGGACCAGGCCGCCGGAGACCATCCCCTCGGCGGCAAGCGCGACTGGAGCGGCGACATCTGGCAGGATAGCCTGACGCTTGCGGGCAGCGAAACGGCCATCCACGACCCCGGCTATCTCGCCGGCGCCATCGAGGCCGGAGAACGCGCCGCCGCCGCGCTGATCCGCCAGCACCTCAAGCACAGGAGCGCAAAGCCGTGACAGCCACCTATCGCGCCATGCAGATCGCAGAACCGGGCCGGCTGGAGCTGGTCGAGCGGCCTGTCCCGCAGCCGCAGCCCGGCCATGTCCTCATCGCGGTCGAGGCCTGCGGGATTTGCGGCGCGGACAGCGGCGATATCGAGCATGGCACGCCCGGCCGCATCCCCGGCCATGAGGTCGTCGGCCGCATCGCGAAGCTGGGCGAAGGCGTGCCCCCAATCTGGCGCATCGGCCAGCGCGTCGGGGTCGGCCGGTTCGGCGGCCATTGCGAAACCTGCCGCGAATGCCGCCGGGGCCGGTTCCACCTGTGCCGCAACCAGCCCGTCCTCGGCGCATCCTGCGATGGCGGCTATGCCGAGATGATGATCGCCCGCGCCACCGGCCTCGTGTCGATCCCCGAGGAACTGGCCTCGGCAGAGGCCGCGCCGATCCTCTGCGCCGGGATCGCCACATTCAACGCGCTGAAGAAGTCCGGCGCCGGGGCCGGCGATACCGTCGCCATTCTGGGCATCGGCGGCCTGGGCCATATGGCGCTGCAATACGCCCGCCGGATGGGACTGCGCGTGGTGGCCGTGGGACGTGGCGCGGATATCGCGGCCGAGGCTCTGTCGCTCGGCGCCCATCGCTATATCGACACCAACACCGAAAACGCCGCCAAGGTGCTTGCCGAGATGGGCGGGGCGCAGGCGATCCTCACGATGATCAGCGATGTTGCCGCCATCTCGGCCCTGCTGCCGGGCCTTGCGCCCGAAGGGCGGCTGGTGCTGCTGGGCGCGGGCAAGGATCCGCTGCCCGTCCCGATGGGCCATCTGGTCGGGGGCGAGCGCAGCGTGATCGGCTCGATCACCGGCTCGCCTTATGAAAACGAGCGGGTGCTGGATTTCAGCGTGCTGACCGGCGCGCGCCCGATGATCGAGACCATGCCGCTGGAGCGCGCCATGGAGGCCTATCGGAAAATGCGCTCGGGGGATGTGAAATTCAGGATGGTCCTGACGATGAAGGAGCATGCACATGCGCATCAATGACGACCTGACGCAGCCGGTTCTGGTGCAATCCGCCGAACTGGACTGGATGCCCAGCCCCGCAGCGGGGGTGGACCGGCGGATGCTGTATCGCCTGGGCGACGAGGTGGCGCGGGCGACCTCGCTGGTCCGCTATGCGCCGGGCAGCGCCTTTCTCCGCCATATCCACAGCGGCGGCGAGGAAATCCTTGTCCTCGAGGGCACCTTCCAGGACGAGCATGGCGACTATCCCGCGGGCAGCTATTTCCGCAATCCGCCCGGCACCTCGCATGTGCCCGCCTCGCAGGACGGCTGCACGATCTTCGTCAGGCTCTGGCAATACCGCGCGGGCGACAACCTGCAGGTCGTGCGCCAGCCCGGCGAGGGCGAAACTGTTGCCCCTCGCCCCGGCGCCAGCGCAGCACGGCTGCTGTTCGAGGATGCGGCCGAGCGTGTTACCGTCGAGGACTGGCAGCCCGATGCCGATATCACCGTCGAGAACCCGCGCGGGCTGGAGTTCCTCGTCCTGTCGGGCAGCCTGGCCATCGGCGACGAAACGCTGGAGGCGCAGGGCTGGGGCCGCTTCCCCTCAGGGCAGGCTCTCAGGGCCACCGCCGGGGCGAATGGCGCGCAGATCTGGATCAAGGACGCACCGCTTCAACACCCGGATGTATTGCCGATGCCCGACTAACTTCGGGAATCGTCGGCCCAGACGCCCTATCGGCGCCCAGCCATTCCAGCAGCGCGCCGCCCTCGGGACGAAAGGATCGTCCTGCCGTCCGAGACGGCATCCAGTCGCTCCGGCGGCGCGCAGGAAACAGTTATTGAAACACCTCCTCAGGCCCTTGGGGGCCTTGAAACGACCGGGGCGGTCAACCACCGGGAAAGGACCAGAATGTCGGATCACCACCATACCGCGCCGAGAAACACCTGGGTGCTCACGGCCGCCCAATCGCTTGGCGGCGCCAGCACGCCCATCGTGGTGTCCCTTGGCGGTCTAGGTCAGCCAGCAACTGTCCTCGAACCCGGCGCTGGTGACCCTGCCGGTCAGCCTGCTGAACCTGGGGCTGGCGCTGGGGACGATCCCGGCGGCCGTGGCGATGCGCCATTTCGGCCGGCGTTCCAGCTATGTCTTCGGTGCCATGATCGGCATGCTGGCCGGGCTGGTTGCCACGACGGGCATCGTCTGGGCCAGCTTCCTGATCTTCTGCGCCGGCACCTTCCTGGCCGGTTTCTACTCGGCCTATGTGCAAAGCTACCGCTTCGCCGCAACCGACGGTCTTGGCGGGCATGACCGGGAAAGGGCCATCGCGCGGGTGATGCTGGGCGGCCTCGCCGCCGCGATCATCGGCCCGCAACTGGTGATCTGGACGCGGGAGGCGCTGCCCGGCCATGCCTTCGCGGGGCCCGAAGAACGCGGCAAGGCGCAAGGGGTCAACGACTTTGTGGTTTTCGGCGCCGTGGCCTGCGCATCCTTCTTCTCCGGCTCGCTTCTTCACAGCTCGGGCTGGGGCACGGTCAACCGGATGGTCTTTCCGGCGGTCGCCTTCGTGCTCGCACCTCTGCTCTGGCGTGCGACCCGAACCAGAAACGCGGCGGTCCGCTGAGCGCGATCATATAAACTCATGAAGGTTGAAATCTTTTCGCGGTCTTGTCGAAGAAAGATGGATTACACCGTGTCTTGAAGGCCGAAACCCAGGGCGACCGGAAATGTGCGCCCGGCCATCTTCCCGTGAAACCCCGAGGATGCCGGGCAGAGTACTTGAAATTGTCTGAACCGCAGGCATGCGGTGGGAGGAACAGATGGACAAGACATCCGATCAGCAGCGCGAAAAGGTCATCCTGGCCTCGGTCATGGCGGCGGCATCGAACCCCGGCTGGCTGACCAGCGACCGGGTCGAGGCCCTGACCGGAGGCCATGGGATGCTCAACATCCCCGTCGTCGCGGTCTGCAACGTGATCGCGACCGAGCTGCGCCGCGGCGTCAGCCCCGAGGTGAAATTCGCCGATGCCGTCCACCAGCCGATTGACGACCTGCTGGCCAAGGCGATCAAGGTGGCGAAGGACGGCGGCGCGGACGGCGCCAACGCGGCGCTGATCGCCGCGACGATCCTTTACCTGGTCGGCGCGAATGCGCAGGTCGGCATCCCGGCGGGCAACCGCAAGCTGGGCTCCTCGGCGCGCATGATCGCGGGGGTCAGCCGCTCGGGCCTTGCCGCGGTGCCGACGGCCAAGATGAACAACAAGATCTCGGGCTTCGCCGCGGTCTCGGCGGTCTATGACGCGATGATGAAGGGCAAGCTGTCGCCGATCCAGGGCCGCGACATCCCCGAGGGCGTCGGCGGCGGCGTGATGGTCGGGCACGGCGCCCTGGGCGAGGATTTCATCTTCCCCGGCATGGCCGAAAGGGGCGCCGCCATCGGCACCAAGGCGATGATGGACGCCATGTCCGGCGCCGGAATGCCCAGCCAGAAATTCCTGTCGGCCCTGTTCGGCGCCGCCGCCATCCTGGAGATCATCCACCCCGACGCCGATGTGCGCGAGGAATACGGCCCCTATGGCAAGGTCACCAGCGCCTATGTCGCCGGCCTTTCCGCCGTGCGCACCGCCGGACTGCCGGAAAAGCTGCATGTCCGGATCACCGGCAAGGAAGTCGATACCGGCAAGCTGATCGGCGACCTGGGCCTGATCCTCAAGGATATCGGCGGGCCGACCGTGATCGGCATCATGGCGCTGGACGAGATCATCTCGGTCTTCGAAGAGGGCATCTGCGGCGCCGGCGCGGGGCCGGTGAACCCGCCGCTGGGCCATGTCTGCGGCGATGCGGTGATCGCGCTGCTGTGCCTGCTGGAGGACGGCTCGACCGAGCAATCGGTCGCCAAGGCGCTGCGCGAGCGCAGGCTGGCGACCAGCTTCGACCCCGACACCGCGATGATCGCCATGAACATCATCGGCCGCAAGGCCACACAGGTCTGCAACGGGCCGGTGACGGATGCATTGATCATCGCCTCGACGCCAGTGCTGACGCGGGTGCTTTATGACCGCGCCAGCCGCACCTATGACGAGCTGTCCGCGGGCAAGAGCCTGGGCGACATCGTCCGCGAACTGGACCATGAACGCCAGCTGCGGGTCGAAAAGCGCGGCGCCGAGGCCCTGACCAAGGCCAAGGGCAAGACGGTCAAGGTGCATTTCACCAGGATCGCCAAGGGCGCGCGCCGCTCCAGCAAGATGGCGGCGCGCTGGCTGGCCTTCGACCCGGCGCTGGACGCCGAGGTAACGCTGGGGGACGAGACCATCCGCATGGAAGGCGTCATCAACGCCGTCGTCCCCGAGGTCGCGCAGGGCATCGGCAAGGAGCGCGCACCGTTCCTCTCGGTGCTTGCGCCCATCGCCAGCGAGCTGCTGCTGGCCGGCAACGTAATCGTCAACGTCACCGTTCCGGCGGTGGTGGCGGCGGCCATGGGCAAGATGTCGCCCTCGGACGCGGCGCTTGAGGCGCAGACGGCCGGCATCATCTCGGCCGGCATCCCGGGCACCAAGGCCAAGGCCGAGGCCGCCGCCCTGGTGGCCGTCGAGACCATGGCGCTGTGATGGCGGATACCGGCGTCATCCTGCTGATGGCCCAGATCGACGACGCGCCCGGCGAATTGCTGGGGCGCGTCATCAGCCAGATGGCCGATATGGGGGCCCGAAACGTCCAGCTGCTGTCGAGCCTGGGCAAGAAGGGGCGTCCCGGCTACGTCCTGCTGGTCGACATCGAGGCCGGGGATGAGGCGGAATTCGCCGTGCTTCTGGCGGCCGAGCTGGGGATCTGGGGCTATCGCGTGCTGGAATCGCAGCACAAGCATTTCGACATCCGCCGCTATCAGACCCGGCTGGAGCTGCGCTGGAACGGCACCAGCCGCCGCTTTCCGCTGCGCATCAAGCGCATCCTCAGCGATGGCGTGTTCATGCGCGCCAAGGCAGAACATGACGATCTGGCGGCGATCTGCGCCGCCATGGCCGAGGACAGGCCCATCCCCCTGGCGGTGCTGAAGGCGGCAGCGGAAACGGCGGTGGGCACGATCGAGCCGCCGGACATCCTTGCCGTCGATCTGGACGAGCCGGCCCGCTAGACTGGGCATGATTGGAAAGGAACGCGCAGATGCATATCCATCTTGACGCCCTGGGCGGGGTCGCGGGCGACATGTTCGTGGCCGCCCTGCTGGACGCCTGGCCCGACCTGGCAGGCGAGGTGCAGGCCAATCTGCGGCTGGCCGGGTTGGACGCCGATGTGCATGCCGAACCCGTGCCCCATGACGACGGGGTGCTGACCGGGCATCGCTTCGTCGTGACGAAGAACGGCAAGACCGACGGTCACGCCCAAGCGCATGACCATCCTCACGACCACGACCATGGGCACGGGCACCATCATCACGGGCATCACCCCCCACGCCGACACCCACCACGGCCACCATCACCATACTCATTGGCGCGAGTTGCGGGCCAGCCTTCAGGCCAGCGGCCTGCCCGAGCCGGTCAAGCAGGCGGCCATCGGCATCTTTCACGAACTCGCCACGGCCGAGGCGCAGGTCCATGGCAAGGAGCTCGACGCCGTCGCCTTTCACGAGGTCGGCAACTGGGATTCCATCGCCGACATCGTCGCCGCCGCCACCCTGATCGTGGGCACCGGCGCGACCGGCTGGTCGGTCGGCTCGCTGCCGCTGGGTCGGGGCTGGATCGAGACCGAGCATGGCCGCCTGCCGGTCCCCGCTCCGGCCACCACCCTGCTACTGCGCGGCTTCACCTTCCACGACGACGGCCACCCCGGCGAGCGGATCACGCCGACGGGTGCCGCCATCCTGCGCTATCTGGCGCCGGCACCGGGCATCGGCGCCAGCCCGCGCCGGCTTGCGCGCAGCGGGATCGGCTTCGGCACCCGCCGCTTTCAAGGCATGAGCAACGTTCTGCGCGTCCTGGCCCTGAGCGATGAGGATGGTCGAACCGAGGATCGCGTCGGCGTCATCCAGTTCGAGATCGACGATCAGAGCGGCGAGGAACTGGCCGCCGCGCTGGACCGGATCCGCGCCGATCCCGCCGTCATCGACGTGACCCAAAGCCTTGCCATCGGCAAGAAGGGCCGGATGATGGCCGCCATCCAGGTCCTGACCCGGCCCGAGGCCGTCGCCCGGGTCAGCGCGCTTTGCTTCCGCCAGACGACCACGCTGGGCCTGCGCAGCCGGATCGAGGCCCGGGCAATTCTTCCGCGCCGCGCCGTGACCGCCGAGGGCGGCATCCGCGTCAAGCTGGCCGAGCGCCCCGGCGGCACCACCGCCAAGGCCGAGATCGACGATGCCGCGACCGCCGACAGCCAGAAGCAACGCGCCGAGCTGCGGCGGGCTGCCGAGGCGCAGGCATTGCAGGAAAAGGTGAAAGACTGATGCAAACCGCGGATTTCCTTAGCCGGCTGCATGGGGTTTTCGACAGCGCCCGGCCGGCCGCCGTGGCGGTCTCGGGCGGCGTGGACAGCATGACGCTGGCCTATGTCGCGCATCGTGCCATGGGCAGGGACGTGACCATGTTCCACGCCTCGTCCCCTGCCGTGCCGCAGGCGGCAACGGCGCGCATCCGGGACTATGCGGCCCGCCACGGCTGGCAGTTGCGCATCGTGGACGCGGGCGAGTTTTCAGATGAAAGATACCTTTCAAACCCCTCGAACCGTTGCTTTTTCTGCAAATCGAACCTTTACGGCACGCTGGCCGGGCATACCGAAGCCCAGCTGTTTTCAGGCACCAACATGGACGATCTGGGCGATTGGCGCCCCGGTCTGAAGGCCGCCGAAGCCAACCATGTGCGCCATCCTTTCGTCGAGGCGGGCATGACCAAGGCCGATGTGCGCGCCATGGCGGCCGCGCATGGGTTGCACGACCTGGCCGAGATGCCCTCGGCCCCCTGCCTGTCCAGCCGCATCGAGACCGCGCTGCGCATCGAGCCGCAGACGCTGCACGCCGTGGACCGCATCGAGACCCTGCTGCGCGACGAGTTGGCGCCAAGGACCGTGCGCTGCCGCGTCCGCGCTACGGGGGTGGTGGTCGAGCTTGACCCCGCCGCCCTGTCGCGGCTTTCTCCCGAACACCAACGGGCCTTGACGCAAAAGATCGGCGCAGCCTTCGGCAGCGACCGGCCCGTCCTGTTCCAGGGCTATACGCGCGGCAGCGCCTTTCTTCGCGAGCAAACCGAATGACCGAGATCCGACTGGACTTTCAACGGCACGAGCGTGTCGGCTTTGGCGAAGCCATCCTCTGCGCCCGGAAATCGGATGCACAGCTGGCGACGATCATGGACCATGTGTTCGAACGCGGCGAAAGCTGCCTCATGACACGGCTTGAACAGGACGTCTTCGAACGCTTCCCGGCCGATCACCGGGCGCGGCTGGATTACGACCCGATCTCGCGCATCGGCTATTTCAACTGGACCCCACCCGAAGCGCCTGGCCCTGCGCAGATCGCCGTCGTCTCGGCCGGCAGTTCCGACATGCCGCAGGCGGCCGAGGTCATCCGCACCCTGACCTATCTGGGTGCGCCGACGCGGCAGTTCATCGATATCGGCGTGGCCGGCCTGTGGCGCCTGCTGGGCAATGTCGAGGAGCTGCAGAAATTCCCGGTGATCGTCGCGGTCGCCGGCATGGACGGCGCCCTGCCAAGCGTGCTGGGCGGGCTGGTGCCGGGGGTGATCATCTGCCTGCCCACCTCAACCGGCTATGGCGCCTCGAACGGTGGGCAGACGGCGCTGAACGCGGCGCTGGCCTCATGTGCGCCGGGCCTGACGGTGGTCAATATCGACAACGGCTATGGCGCCGCCTGCGCGGCCTACCGGGCGCTGAACATGATCCGCAAGGCCGCAGCCCTGACTGACAGGCGCTGACGGCGGAAGGCGCAGCTTTTTTCAAGCTGCGCCTTCCTGGCAATACAGGCTGGGACAGGCCTATTGCCCGATCACCTTCTTCCACTCGCGAATGGCGACGGATTCGAACAGGCCCGCCTGCGCGTAAGGATCTTGCGCGGCCCATTGCCTTGCCGCTTCGAGATCCTCATGCTCGACGACCAGGATGCTGCCGCAGGGTGTCTGCCCCTCATCCAGCAGCGGCCCGGCGATATAGACGCCGCGGGTGGAATCCAGCCATTCCAGATGGGCCGGGCGGTTGGCCATGCGGATGTCCAGCGCATCGGGCTTGTCGGTGCAGACGAAGGCAAAGAGCATGGGTTTCTCCTTTTGGTTGTCCGGGAAGGCCCCCGGTCCTGGTTGAAGCGAAGGGGTCAGCCCGCCAGCCCCGCGGCGCGGCGGACCAGCATGTAGATCGCGACCAGCACGACCAACGCGGCGAAATCCGTGTGCAGGCTGCCCCTGCGCGTGGACAGATGCCGCGCCAGTCGCGCGCCCAGCATCCCGCCCGATAAGCCGCCGACCACGAAGACCAGCGCCAGCGGCCAGTCGACATGGCCCGCGCGTGCATAGTTCAGCGCCGTGGTCAGCCCGAAGGCCGTCACCGCTACCAGTGACAAGGCGATGGCAATACCGGCCGCGCCGGCGCCGAGGATGACGACTTCATGGTGCAGGGCGGCTGTGGCGGTGAGATCAGGCATGAATCCTCCGTTCGCGGCATGGCGACCTTGATTTCGTGGGTTTCCAGGGATGCAGGCGCCCGAGATGCTGCGCCCCGCCGTCAAAGCTCGTTCAGCGGCACCTTGAGATGGCGCTTGCCCTTTTCGTCGGGCTCGGGAAGGGCGCCGGCCTTCATGTTGACCTGAAGCGAGGGGATGATCAGGCGCGGCATTCCCAGCGTGGCGTCGCGGGCCTCGCGCATGGCGACGAATTCATCCTCGGTCACGCCGTCGTGGACATGGATATTGTGGGCGCGCTGCTCGGCCACGGTGGTCTCATTGCGGATGTCGCGCCCGTTGGGGCCGTAATCATGGCACATGAACAGCCGCGTCTCGGGCGGCAGGTCCAGCACCCGCCTGATCGAGCGGTAAAGCATCCGCGCATCGCCGCCCGGAAAATCGGCCCGCGCCGTGCCGCCGTCAGGCATGAACAGCGTATCGCCCACGAAAGCCGCATCGCCGATCACATAGGTCAGGCAGGCAGGCGTATGGCCCGGCGTGTGCATGACGCGGCACTCCATCGTGCCGATCCGGAAGCTGTCGCCATCATGGAACAGCCGGTCGAATTGCGATCCGTCGCGACGGAACTCGGTGCCTTCGTTGAAGACCTTGCCGAAGGTCTCCTACACCACGGTGATCTGCTCGCCGATGCCGATCTTGCCGCCAAGCGCCTGTTGCAGATAGGGCGCGGCAGACAGGTGATCGGCATGGACATGCGTCTCCAGCAGCCATTCCAGCCGCAACCCCTGCTCGCGCACGCGGGCGATGATGCGGTCGGCGGAATCGTAGGACAGCCGGCCCGCCGCATAGTCCATATCCAGCACCGAATCGATGATCGCGCAGGCGTCGGACCCCGGATCACGGACGATATAGGAGAAGGTGTTCGTCGCTTCGTCGTAGAAGGCTTCGACCTGGGGGGATGACGTCATTCTGTCCTCCATCGTTATGGGACTACAGGGCGGGATCGCTGCACCAGTCCAGCAGATAGGCGATCGACTGGTAGGGACGGCCGGAATGCTCGGACAGCCCGATCTCGCAGGTGATGCTGGTCGAATAGCCGCGCGTGACCCGTTCCGGCAGCTTGTCGCGCAGGGTCCGCAGGGCGCTGGCGTTCAGTTCCGGCACCTCGAAACCCTTGTTGCCGGCAAAGCCGCAGCATTCGATGTCGGGCGGCACGATCACCTCCTCGGCGCAGGCTTCGGCAAGGGCCAGCAGCCGGTCGGCCTGCCCCATCTTGCGGGTGCTGCAGGTGATATGCAGCGCAATGCTGCCTGCACGGCGGCGGATGGTCAGGCGCGGCAGGACCAGTTCCGCCAGCGCCTCGGTCACGTCCATCGGGCGCATGTCCTCGGCCAGTTCCTGCCGCATCCGGAAACTGCAGGGACTGGTGTCCGAGACGACGATGCCGCCGCCTTGGGCCCGCAGATGCCCTTCAAGCCGGATGGCGCCGTCCCTTGCGGCTTGCGGATAGCCCTTGCTGGCGAAGGGCTGGCCGCAGCAATGCCCCTCGCCCGCCGGGGTAATGCGAACCGGGTAGCCCGCGCGGCGGAACAGCAGCGCCAGAACGTCCCAGAGCGGGCGCGGGTCGGGCATGTCGCGGGCCGGCGCGGCGACGGTACTGACGCAGCTTCGAAACAGCAGGATCTGCGGCAGGTCTGCATCCGGGACCTCGCCCGCGGGATAGCGCGGGGCGGGCGCGGGCCTGGGCAGCCAGGGCGTCCACTGCGGCACCCTGTCGCCCGAAACGCGGCGCAGTCCCCGCGTGATGCCGGTCATCGCGCCTTTGCCCAACACGACATAGGCGCGGTCGCTGGTCCAAAGCCCGGCCTTGGCGGCCTTCATCACCGCGCCCAGATGCCGCTGGGCCGCATGGGCAAGGCCGCGCCCGGCGGCGCCGTGGCGGAGGGCGCGACGGCTGCGCATCATCTCGCCCGTGTCGATGCCCACGGGGCAGGACATGGCGCAAAGCCCGTCGCCCGCACAGGTATCCACGGCGGCATAATCATAGCTTTTGTCGAAGCTGGCATCCTGCGCGCCGCGCGCCAGCGCACGCGTCGCGACGATGCGCTGGCGCGGCGTGGTGGTCAGCGCGCGCGAGGGGCAGACCGGCTCGCAAAAGCCGCATTCGATGCATTTGTCGATCAGCGGATCGGCCACCGGCAGGGATTTCAGCGCCTTGAGATAGATCTGGGGGTCGTCGGACAGGATCACGCCGGGATTCAGCACGCCCGCCGGATCGAAGGCCCGCTTGATGCGCCGCATCAATTCGTAAGCCTTGCTGCCCCATTCCAGCTCCACGAAGGGCGCCATCGCCCGCCCCGTGCCGTGTTCCGCCTTCAGCGAGCCGTGGAAACGGTTCGAGACCAGTTCCGCCACCTCGTCGATCAGCCGGGCATAGCGGGCGATGTCCTCGGGGCTGTTGAAGGCCTGGGAAAAGACGAAATGCAGGTTGCCGTCCAGCGCATGGCCGAAGATCACCGCATCGCCGTAATCCAGCCGGTCGAAGATTTCGCGAATGGCAAGGGCGGCCTCGGCAAGGCTGTCGATGGGAACGGCGATATCCTCGACGATCACCGTCGAGCCGGGCGCGCGCATGCCGCCCACGGCGGGCAGCAGCCCCTTGCGCACGTTCCAGTAAGCCGCATAGGTCCGCGGGTCATGCGAAAAGCGCACCGGTTCAAGCGGCGCGAAGGGCTCGATGGCCGCCGTCACCGATCGCATCTGCGCGGCAAGGGCCTCGGCGTCGTCGGCGCGCAGATCGACCAGCAGCGCGGCGGTGCCCCGCGGCATATGCGCAAAGCTCTCGGGCACGCCGGGCTGGTCAAGGGCCGAGCGCAGCGATGCGTAATCCATCATCTCGACCGCCGAGACCGGCTGCGCCTTGAGCGCGGTGGCCGCCGAACAGGCGATCCGCACATCCGCGAAAAAGACCAGCGCCGCCGATTGCTTCGGGGGCGCGGGCACGGTTTCCAGCGTCACCTCGCAGATGAAGGCCAGCGTGCCCTCGGATCCGACGATCAGGTGCTGGAGTATCTCGAACGGGTCGTCGTAATCGACCAGCGCGTTCAGCGAATAGCCGGTGGTGTTCTTGATCGCGAACTTGCGCCGGATCAGCGCGCCCAGTTCGGCGTCGTCCCGCACCGCGCGGGCAAGCGCGGCCAGTTCGTCCAGCAGCGCGCCATGGCTGACCCGGAAGGCGCGGCGGCTTTCGGGATCGGCAGTGTCCAGCGTTGTCCCGTCCGCCAGCACCAGCCGCATGGAGCGCAGGGTGCGATAGCTGTTCTGTTCCGTCCCGCAGCACATGCCGCTGGAATTGTTGGCGATGATCCCGCCGATCATCGCCGCCGAGATCGAGGCCGGGTCGGGTCCGATCTTGCGCCGGTGCCGCGCCAGCCGCGCATTGGCCTGCGCCCCGATCAGGCCGGGGCCCATGCGCACGCTTGCGGCATCCTCGCCCATCTCGAACCGGCGCCAGCCATTCGGGCCCATCTTGACCAGCACGCTGTCGGTCACGCCCTGCCCCGACAGGCTGGTGCCCGCCGCGCGGAAGGTGATCGGGACGCCCGTGCGGCTGGCCGCGCGGCAGATGGCGACCACCTCGTCCTCGGTCTCGACCAGGATCACCGCGCGGGGCAGCAGGCTGTAGGGGCTGGCATCGGCGCCGTGAACGGTGCGCGAAAACGCGTCCAGCAGGAATCGCCCGGCAGGCACCACCTGCCGGACGGCTGCCGCGAAGCCGTCGAACCCGGTTTCCGGCAGCATGTCCCTCATTTCCCGGTCGCGACCGGCGTATCGCCCGGCATGCCCCATTCGGCCCAAAAGCCATCATAGACCGCCACATCGTCCTTGCCCGCCAGATGCAGACCAAAGGCCAGCGCGCAGGCCGTCACGCCCGAGCCGCAAGAGGCGATGACGGGCCGCTCCATGTCCAGCCCGGCCTGCCGGAAGACCTGCGCGATCTCTGACGGCGATTTCATCCTGCCGGTCTCCGGATCGGTCATGCGATCGAAGGGCACGTTCAGGCTGCCCGGCACATGGCCCGAGCGCAGGCCGGGGCGGGCCTCCTTTTCCTCGGCGGTGAAGCGCGCGGCGGAACGCGCATCGACCAGATCGCAGGCCTTGCTGTCGATATTGGCCAGCACATCGGCCTTGGAGGCGACGGCGGCGGGGTCCAGAACCGCCCGATAGCTGGCGGCGGGCCGCGCCGCCACCTCGGCTGTCACCGGCCGCCCCTCGGCCATCCAGGCCTTCAGCCCGCCGTCAAGGATCGCGATCTTGCGATGGCCAAAGCTGCGGAACATCCACCAGGCGCGCCCCGCCGACATCAGGCCGGGGGTGTCGTAGATCACCACCATGGTATCGTTGGAAATCCCCAAGGCGCCCACGGTGCGGGCGAACTCCGCCTCGGAGGGCATCATGTGGGGCAGCGGGTTGCCGGCATCGGCCACCGTGTCCACGTCGAAGAACTGCGCGGTGGGGATGTGGCGCTCGGCGAATTCCTCGGGGGCGGTCGGCGTCGCGCCGGGCAGCTTGAAGGACGCGTCCAGCAGCACAACCTGCGGATCGTCCAGGTGATTGGCAAGCCAGGCGGTGGTGACGAGCGAAGTCATGAGGGTTCCTTTCCTGTCGGATCGGCGGCGGCTTACAGCGCCACATCCTGCCGGATCATCTGGCGTTGGGCGGCGGCGGTGAAATCCATGCCGAAGCCGGGGGCGGTCGGCACCTCGAAGCGGCCATTCACGGGTTGCAGGTCCTGCTCGAACAGGTCGCGGTTGGTGTGCTTCAGGGCGAAGGTGTGATGCTCGTGGATCTCGAAGTTCGGGATTGCCGCTTCCAGTTGCAGGCCGATGGCCGTGGCCAGGGGCGAGCCGCAGATATGCGCCTGCACCCCCACGTCATAGGCATGGGCCAGATGCGCGATCTTGAACGCTTCCGAAATGCCGCCGGCCAGTCCGACATCGGGCTGGATCATGTCCACGGCCCCCGCTTCCAGGTAGGGCATGAAGCCCCAGCGGGTATAAAGCTTTTCGCCCGTCGCGATCGGGATGTCCGAGCGCCGTGCGACCTTCATATGGGCATGGGTGCTGTTGTAATGCGTGGGTTCCTCGATAAAGAGGATGCCCAGATCCTTCGCCAGTTCCGAGACCTGCAACGCCCCGGCCGAGGAGCTGAAGGAATGCAGCTCGATGATGATGTCGCAATCCGGGCCGACGCCTTCGCGGATGGCCTCCAGCCGGGCGCGGAACAGCCTGCGTTCCTCGGGCGTGAACAGCCCGCGGACATTGGGGTTCCGGACGCCGGTCGGATCGACCATGATCGGATCGACCTTGACGCAATCATAGCCCTCGGCACGCGCGGCCTGCGCAACCTCGCGATATTCACCGGGCCGGCCGCGCGGCACCACCGCCACATCGTCCCAGCCGAATTGCAGCTGGCTGGCATAGCAGCGCAGCGGTCCCGGCGTCGCGGCACCCAGCAGGCGATGGACCGGCTTGCCGAGCGCCCGGCCCTTGATGTCCCACAGCGCGGCGTCCAGCGCGCTCATCGCGCCGAAGATCACCGGTCCGCCGCCCTCGCCCCAGAACGAGCGGCGGAGCATGGTTTCCCAGACGGTCTCAGTGTCGAAAGGATCGCGGCCCAGCACGAAACGCTCGGCCAGGGTCAGGATCATGGGCGCCGCGGCGGGGGCGCCGGTGCCGAAGGGCATGCCGACCTCGCCCAGCCCGGTGATGCCCTCGTCGGTATGGACGCGGGCGAAGACATGGCGCCAGGACGGGATGCCCACCTGCCCGGATTGCTCGATCTCGATGGCTTCGACCTTGACGACCTTCATGCGTCTCTCCTTGGTTTTCGGGCGGGCGGCGGCCCGTTCTCAGCGGCTCGCATCGTAGACGCGCAGCGCCACGGCGGCGGCGCGCAGCAGCGGCACCTCGACCCCCTTGGCCTCGGCCTTTTCGACCATGTCGCCCAGGATCTGCTCGGCCTCGACCGGGCCGCCGGATTTCATGTCGCGATACATCGAGGCGGTCAGCTTCGAGTCCGGGTTGGTCAGCGACGATACGACCCGCGCCGCTTCCTGCTCAGTCGGGGCATGGCCATAAGCGCCGGCGACAGCCAGCGCCTCGTTGCAAAGCGCCGTGGCCGAGCGCACACCGCCGGGGACCGAGGCGACCTGCCCGACCGCGCCGCCAAGCAGGCAGGTGATCCCGCCGAGCGCGGCGAGGTTGACCCATTTGTCCCACATGATCTGCATGATCCGGTCCGAGGATTCCGCCGAGAAGCCCGCCCCCTGCATGATGGTGTCAAGTGCCCGCATGCGGTCGCTGATCGTGCCGTCGCGCTCGCCATAGACGAGGCTCTGGACCTCAGCCATCTGCACGATCTGGCCCTTGTCGTTGAGTTCCGCCACCACGCGGCAGGCCCCGCCCAGCACCGGCTTTTCGCCGAAGCTCTCCACAAGCCGCTCGATATGGCGCATGCCGTTCAGGGCGGGCAGGATCATCGTGCCGGGGCCGACCGCGGGGGCGAAATCCTCCATCGCGCTGTCCAGCGTATAGGCCTTCACGCTGAGCAGGATCAGGTCATAGGGTCCGTCGATCTGCGCGGCCTCGACAAGCTGCGGCCGGATCGTCAGGTCGCCATGCGGGCTGACCACCTGCATGCCCTCGCGCCGCAACTGTTCCGCCCGACGCGCGCGGACCAGGAAGGTCACGTCGCGCCCCGCAGCCGCCAGCCGCGCCCCGAAATATCCGCCGACGGCCCCTGCGCCAACGACCAGTATCCTCATCCCGCTTTCCTCCGCGCTTGGTCCGATCGGGCGGCCATCGCAGCCCTTTTTGCGTCTTGCAGTCAGGCCAAGGTTCTGCGCCCGCCCCTCCATTCCAACAACCGCAATAATAATGCGCCCCGTTGAATTTTTTTGAGAAGCCTTGCCGGGGTCCTACCCATATACCTTGCGAAACCCTGCGGGAGGGGCATGAGACTGCGGCATTTATTGCGCGCCCTGTCCAGAAGTTTCCATCGGCTGGAGGACGCCAAATCCAAGATAAAACCCATCGGGCGGCACTGCGATATGAATAAGGGCGCTTTTCAAATATCCGCCCAATCAAAAAGGACCGGCTTTGATGTCTGAAAAAGAATATATCCTGACCTTGTCCTGCGATGACCAGCCGGGCATCGTCGCCACCGTCACCGGACGGCTGGCCGATTTCGGCGGCAATATCCTGGAAAGCGCGCAGTTCGGCGACCGCACCACGGGCCGCTTCTTCCTGCGCATCCGCTTTGCCTGTCCCGGCGACAAGACCAAGGACGCGATCCGGCACGCCCTGACCCCCGCGGTCTCGCGCTTCGGGCTACAGCTGAACCTCTACGAGGCCGACCGGCTGCCCAGGATCATCGTCATGGTCTCGCGCTTCGACCATTGTTTCGAGCATCTGCTGTACCAGATCCGGGTCGGCTGGCTGAAGGCCGAGATCGTCGCGGTCGTCTCGAACCACGAAGACGCGCGCGCCTCGGCCGAGGCGGCGGGCCTGCCCTATCACCACTGGCCGGTCACCAAGGAAAACAAGGCCGAGCAGGAAAAGCGCCTGCAGGACCTGGCCGACAGCACCGGCGCCGACCTCATCGTCCTGGCGCGCTACATGCAGGTGCTTTCGGACAGTTTCTCCAAGGCGCAGTTCGGGCGGATCATCAATATCCACCATTCCTTCCTGCCCAGCTTCAAGGGCGCCAAGCCCTATCATCAGGCCTATGATCGCGGCGTCAAAAGCATCGGCGCGACCGCCCATTACGTCACGGCCGATCTGGACGAGGGCCCGATCATCGAACAGCAGACCGAGCGCGTCAGTCACACATTGTCCGCCGACGATCTGGTGGCCGTGGGCCGCGATATCGAGACGCGCGTGCTGGCCAAGGCCGTCAAGCTGCATCTGGAGCGGCGCGTCTTCCTGAACGGCCATCGCACCGTAGTCTTCGAATGAGCGCGCGCGTCATCGACGGCAAGGCTTGCGCCGCGCGGCTGACGGGGGACATCGCCGAGGCCGCCGGGGCTCTTGCCGGCCGCACCGGCACCGCACCGGGCCCGGGCGGCGTGGGTCCGAGGACCATCGCCTGCCTGCTGCTCAACACGCTGCGCGCGGCGCATCGCCAGCTGAACCTGCCCGATCCCGTCCCTGGGACAGGCACCGCCCCCCTTGCAACGGAGACCATGCCATGAAGATCCTTCAATTCAAAAGCGGCAAGACCCTGCGGCTGGGCGTCTGCGAGGGCGAGCAGGTCGTCGATCTGGCCGCCGCCCTTGCGGCGCTGCGTCCCGATGCGACGGCCGAGCAGATGGCGGCGGTCGCCTCGACCTTCGATCTGCTGAATGCCGAGGGCGGGCTGGACTTGGCCGCCGATCTGGTCAGCGAGGCGCTGGCCAGGCCCGATGCCGTCCATGTCCTGCCACTGGCCTCGCTGGAACTGGGCGCGCCGATCACCCGTCCCGAAAAGATCATCGGCGTCGGCTCGAACTATTACGACCATCTGGAAGAGATGGGCCATGACGTGCCGCAGATCATCACGAATTTCCCGATGTATGGCAACGCGCTGGTCGGCACCTCGGACCCGATCATCATCCCGCGCAACAGCGAGATGATCGGCTGGGAGGCCGAACTGGTGCTGGTCATCGGCCGAAAGGCGCGCTTCGTGGAAAAGGAAGACGCGATGGACTACCTGCTGGGCTATTCCTGCGGCAACGAGGTGGTCGTCGTCGATCACATGCGCGCCGACCGCCAGCTCTTGCGCGGCAAGACGCAGGACAGCCATGCGCCGATGGGACCGTAGATCGTCACCAAGGACGAGGTGGGCGACTCCTCGGACCTGAACATCCGGCTAAGCGTGAACGGCGAGGAAAAGCAGAACGGCTCGACCGCAGGAATGGTCTTCGACATTCCGACGATCATCTCGTTCTTCAGCCAGTATTTCACGCTGCGGCCCGGCGACGTGATCTTTACCGGCACCCCCGCCGGCGGCAGCATCGGGATGAAGCCGCCGCAATGGCTGAAACCCGGCGACCATGTCGAGGTCGAGATCGAGCGCGTCGGCCGCCTGGTAAACGACTGCGTGGCCGAGAAGGTCTGACATCCCATTACTGGTCGGCCCCCTTGCCGGGGACCGGCCAGAGCCGCAGAGAGATTGCCTATCCAGCCCGGAGAGCCCCAGCCCATGCCCCAAAGACAGTCCAACCCATTTTCGCATATCGTGGCCCTGGGGGTTTTCGCGGCGCTGGCGATCGCACCGGCGGCAGGCTTCTCCGCCCCGAAGACCAGCCTTGTCCTGGCCATCGGCGGCGAGCCGGAAACCGGCTTCGATCCCCTGCTGGGCTGGGGCGCCTATGGTCATCCGCTGTTCCAGTCCACGCTGCTGCGGCGCGATGCGGACCTGGCCATCCAGCCCGACCTGGCGACGGAATGGCACCTGTCCGAGGACCGGCTGACATGGACGGTGACGATCCGCGACGACGCCCGCTTCTCGGACGGCACGCCGCTGACGGCGCGTGACGTGGCCTTCACCTTCGAGCAGGGCAAGACCTCGGCCGGCGGGCTGGACCTGTCGGTGCTGGACAGCGCGAGCGCCACCGACGACCGCACCGTGGTCTTTCGGCTGAAGAAGCCGTGGATCACCTTCGTCGAGAACTTCCTGACGCTCGGCATCCTGCCTGCCGCCTCTTACGGCCCCGATTACGGCCGCCATCCCATCGGCTCCGGCCCCTACCGCTTCGTGTCCTGGCGCGAGGGCGAGCAGCTGATCGTCGAAAGGAATCCCGAATATTACGGCAAGCAGCCGGCATTCGACCGCCTGACCTTTCTGTTCACCGGCGAGGCCGCCGGCCTGGCGGCGGCGCAGGCGGGCGCGGTCGATATGGTTTCGGTTCCTGCCCCGCTTGCCGGCAACCCGCCCCAGAAATTCCGCGCCGTCCCCGTGCCGACCGTGGACAATCGCGGGCTGAGCCTGCCGTTTCTTCCCCCGCAGGATGAGCTCTCGCCCGCAGGGGGCAAGCTCGGCAATGCCGTGACCTCTGACAAGGCGATCCGGCAGGCCATCAATATCGGCCTCGACCGCGAGGCCATCGTCGAGGTCGCGCTGCACGGCCACGGCACCCCGGCCTGGGGCCCGGCGGACGGGCTGCCCTGGCAGGGTCGGGACGACAGCCTGTCCTTTGATCTGGCAGGCGCCAAACGACTGCTGGACGAGGCGGGCTGGATGGAAGGTAAGGACGGCATCCGCGTGAAGGGCGGCATCCGCGCCGCCTTTCCGATCCACTATCCCGCCTCGGATTCCACCCGGCAGATGCTGGCGGAAACCACCGCCGAACTGCTGCGCCCGCTGGGGATCGAGGCCACGCCCAAGGGCGGCTCGTGGAGCAGCATCGAAAAGGTGATGCATGCCGAGCCGGTCGTCTTCGGCTTCGGCAGCCATTCCCCCTATCAGCTGTTTGCGCTTTATGACGGTGCGCTGGCGGGGGTCGAATACCTGAACCCGACCTATTACGCCAATCCCAGGGTAGACGCGCTTTTCGCGGAAGCGCAGGCCGCGCCGTCGCTGGAGCAATCCTATCCGCTCTGGTCCGCCGCGGCCGCCGAATACGGCGTCAGGGGGGATGCGGCATGGGCGTGGCTGGTCAATCTGGACCATGTCTATTTCGTCGGCGAATGCCTCGACCTGGGCCGGACCCAGGTCGAGCCGCATGGCCATGGCTGGCCGATCACCGCATCATTGGCGGAATGGACATGGACCTGCCCATGATGCTGGCGGGCCGCGGTCTGGGCAGGATCATCGCCCTGCGCCTGATGCGGTTGGGGCTGCTGTTGCTGGCTGCTGCGGCGGCGGCTTTCGCGCTGATGAAGCTCTCGCCCGTCGATCCGGTCGATGCCTATCTGGGCCCCGCCATCGCGCGCCTGGGCCCCGAGCAGAAGGCGCTGATCGCCGCCGCATGGGGGCTGGACCAGCCCGTCCTTGCCCAGTTCACCCGCTGGCTGACCCGCATCCTGTCGGGCGATGCGGGCTGGAGCACCGCCTATGGCGCCCCGGTCCGCGCCGTGCTGGCCGAGCGTATCCTGCCTTCGCTGCTCCTGACCCTGCCCGCCTGGCTGCTGTCGGGCGTGCTGGGCTTCGGCCTGGGCATCGCGGCGGGGATCCGCGAAGGATCGCTGCCCGACCGGATCATCCGCATCTACGCCTATGTGACCGCCTCGGCCCCGACCTTCTGGGTGGCGCTGCTGGCGCTGACCCTGTTCTCGGTCAATCTGGGCTGGACGCCGCTTTGCTGTTCGGGCCCGATCGGCGCGCTGCCGCAAGAGGTGACATGGGTCCAGAGGCTGCATCACCTGATCCTGCCGCTTGCGGTCCTGTCGCTCTTGGGGATCGCGCAGATCGCGCTGCATACCCGCGCCAAGGTGGCCGAGCTGATGAAAGCCGATCACGTCCTTTTCGCGCTGGCCCAGGGCGCGCGGCCGGGCGACATCGCCCGGCGCAGCATCGCGCGCAATGCCGCCCTGCCGGCGCTGACCATCTTCTTCGCCTCCATCGGTGAAATCCTCGGCGGTGCGGTGCTGGCCGAGCAGGTCTTCGCCTATCCCGGCCTTGGCCGTGCCACGGTCGAGGCGGCGATGAAGGGCGATGTGCCGCTTCTGCTGGCCATTACCCTGCTGGCGACGCTGGTGGTTTCGACCGGCAACATGCTGGCCGATATCCTCTACCGGATCGTGGATCCGCGCATGCGCGGCCCGGCCCCCGTCCTGCGGGAGGCAAGCGAGGGATGAGCAGCATCGAGACCGCCCCGCGCCCCCGGCGCCGGCCCGCCGCCCTGCCGGCCCATTTGCTGTCCCCGGCGCTTGGATTGCTGCTGCTGGCGGCGCTGGGGATCGCGGCGGCGCTGATCGGCGACAGCGCGATGCGCACCGATTTCCAGGCCCGCTTCCAGCCGCCCGCCCTGGCCCATCCCTTCGGCACCGACCAGCTGGGGCGCGACATGCTGGCCCGGACCCTTGCCGGGCTTGGGGTCAGCATGCAGGTGGGATTCGCCGCAGCCACCATTTCCACCATCGTGGCCATCCTGCTGGCGCTGGCCGCGGGGCTGCACCGTGCCACCGACGCGGCCGTGTCCTTCGTGATCGACCTGTTCCTGGGCCTGCCGCATCTGGTCCTGCTGGTGCTTTTGTCCTTCGCCTTCGGCGGCGGCACGCAGGCGGTCATCCTGGCGGTGGCGCTGACCCACTGGCCGCGCCTCAGCCGGGTCCTGCGCGCCGAGCTGATGCAGGTGCAGGCATCGGACTACGTCCGCAGCTCTTACGCGCTTGGCCGCTCGCGCAGTTTCGTCCTGCTGCGCCATGTCCTGCCGCATCTGCTGCCGCAGGCGGTCGTCGGCTTCATCCTGCTGTTCCCCCACGCGATCCTGCACGAGGCCGGGCTGACCTTCCTCGGCTTCGGGCTGGAGCCCTCGCGCCCCGCCATCGGCATCCTGCTGGCCGATGCGATGAAGACGCTGGCGGCGGGGCGATGGTGGCTGGCGCTGTTCCCCGGCCTCTGCCTGCTGGGGCTGGTCCTGGCCTTCGATGGCATCGGCAATGCCGTGCGCCGGGCGCTGGACCCAAGGAGCGCGGCTCCATGACCCACCTGCTGGAAATCCGCGGATTGTCGCTGCGCTTTCCCTGCGGCGGCGTGCCGCTGGAGGACGTCACGCTGACCGCCCGCCCTGGCGAAATGATGGCCATCGTCGGTGCATCCGGCGCGGGCAAGAGCCTGCTGGCCCGCGCTGTCCTGCACCTGCTGCCCGCCAATGCGCGGATGGGCGGCGAGATCCGGCTGAACGGCATCCCCCTCTCCCCCGCCACGGCGGCGGGGATGCGCGGCAGGGTGCTGGCGCTGGTGCCGCAATCGGTGACCTTCCTCGACCCGCTGGCGACGGTGGGACAGCAGATCCGCTGGGCCGCCAGGCGGGCCGGGCTGCCGCGCAGCTTCCCGGTCGACCAGGCCCTGGCCCGCGTCGGCCTGCCGCCCGAGGTGGCCAGGCTCTATCCCGGCGCGATCTCGGCCGGCATGGCGCGGCGCGTGCTGCTGGCCGCGGCCCTGGCCGGCGATCCCGGCGTCGTTCTTGCCGATGAGCCGACCGACGGGCTGGACCCCGACAATCTGCACCTCGTGCTGCGGCGACTGCGCGCGCTGGCCGATGCCGGGCGCACGGTCGTCGTCATCACCCATGATCTGGTCACCGCCCTGCCCTATGCCGACCGTGTCGCGGTCATGCGCGACGGCCGCATCCTGGCCGAGGAGCGCGCCGCAGCCTTTTCCGGCGACGGCGCCGCCCTGCTGTCGGACTGGAGCCGCAGGCTGTGGAACGCGCTGCCGCAGAACGCTTTCGACACAGCCGGCAGGTCCACCCATGCTTGAAGCCCGCGGTCTCTGCTATCGCCACGATCCCCGCCTGCCTCTGATCGAGGATATCTCGCTGAAGATCGCGTCGAGCGAGATCCTGGGCCTGTCCGGCCCGTCCGGCTGCGGAAAATCGACGCTTGCCCGTCTGCTTGCCGGCTACCTGCTGCCACTGGCGGGACAGGTTTTGCTGGACGGCGCGCCGACAGCCCGAGGCGGGCCTTCGCCGATCCAGTATCTGTCGCAGAGCCCGATCCAGACCATGAACCCGCGCTGGCGCATCGGGCGCATCATCGCCGAAGGCGCGGCCCCCGATCCTGCGCTTGCCGCAAAGCTGGGGGTGGAGCCCGGCTGGGCGACCCGCTTCCCGCATGAGCTGTCCGGCGGACAGCTCATGCGGGTCGCCTTGCTCCGGGCAGTGGCGATCAGTCCGCGCTTCCTGATCGCGGATGAAATCAGCGCGCCGCTGGACGCGGTCGCGCAAGCCGAGCTATGGCATGTCCTGCTGGGTCTGGCCCGGGAAACGGGTATTGGCATCCTGGCGATCAGCCATGACGAAGCACTGCTGTCGCGCATCGCCACGCGCCGGATCGGCTTTGCGGACCGGATGGCCGCAATCAGCTGAAGGCCGCCGCGTAAATCTGCAATAGCACCATTTTCCCCTGAACAGCGAGGAAACAGATGCCCTCATTCCCGCCCTGGCATCTGGAACCGGCCACCGGGCGCGAATGACCTGGCCATCCGGGATGATCCGGTCCGCAGCGGGCGGGGGATAGGATCTGCGGCCCATCGACGGAATCCGGTCGCCGATCGCCGCGCCGGCTTCCAGCCGCCCCCGCCCGCAGCCAGGGCCGGGAAACCGCCTGCGCCAGCGCAACGCCGGCGGCTGCCTCGCGGAACGGGGCGCGGCGGAACAATTTCCCTGCGCATCCGTTTCTGCCCGGAAGAGGCGGCCAGCGGAATCGGCAATGGAACAGGCACTCAGATTCGGCCCGATGGGTCCCGAGACCCTGCATCTTTGCATCGATATGCAGCGGCTCTTCGCCCCCGGCTCGCCCTGGGCGGTGCCCTGGATCGAAAGGATCCTGCCCGTGGTCGCCACGCTGGTGACGGCGCGGCCCGAGCGCACGCTCTTCACCCGCTTCATCCCGCCCGCGCGGCTCGACGCGGCACCCGGCAGCTGGGCGCGCTATTACGCGCAATGGCCCGAGATGCTGCGCGAGCGGCTGGACGGCGAATGGCTGGAGCTGCTGCCGGAACTGGTCCGACACGCGCCGCCTGCGCGGGTGATCGACAAGCCGGTCTATTCGCCCTGGCACGACGGCGGGCTGCACCGCCTGCTGCGCGGAGCCGGGATCACCACGCTGGTGGTCACCGGCGGCGAGACCGATGTCTGCGTGCTCGCCACCGTGCTGGGCGCCGTCGATCTGGGCTACCGGGTGATCCTTGTCGGCGATGCGGTCTGCTCCTCGACCGACCGGGGCCATGACGCGGCGATGACGCTGTACCGCCGGCGCTTCTCGCAGCAGGTCGAGACCGCGCCGCTGGCCGAGGTGCTCGAGGCCTGGTCGGCGGGCTGAGGCCGGGAACAAGCCCGCGCCCGGCAGGTTTCCGTTCCGGGCCCCGGAGGCGGGGCCGCCCGGCAGGCCCGCAGGAGGATTCGATGTCCGCAGCACGCATCAAGACCCGGAAGCAGAAGCGCCTTCCCATCCCGATCATCGCGGCGGCGGGTTTCCTCCGGTTCTGCGACGACGGAGCGGCTGGTGCGCCGCAGCCGGTGCGCAGGGGCGGCGCCGGCAGGGACGCCGCCCGCCGCCCGGATCGCCCCCGACCGGGGCGGGCCGCCCGAGCGAAACGCCCCGGCAACGAACCCGGGGCGACGCATTCCCCCCTGACCGGCCATAGGGGCTGACGATGCCCGGCCGGAAGCTCCCCTCATGCATTCCCCCGGCCGGGATCGGGCATTTCTACCGCAATGCCGACCTGCACGGGCTGTGTCTGGCGCTGTGGGAAGAGGGCGGGCCCGGCAGCGATTCGGTGGCGGAATACCTGCGCGACGCCGGCGCCTCGGTCGAGGTGCTGGTGAATGACGCGCCCCCGTCCGTCTCGCCGGCCCTGCCGCCGATGATGGCGCGGCACCGCCTCTCTGCCTTCTGGACCGCGGAGGAGCAGGCTGAGATCCCCGTCGCCGGCGCGGGGGCGATGGCCGCGACGCTCGAACGCCCGGACCTGATGCAGGTCGATGCGGCGGTGCTGAATCTGCGCGAGCCCGCGGCGCTGGCGCACAGCCTGCAGGCGGCAGGCATCCCCTTCGTCATGTTCACCGCAGGGCCCGAGCTGCATCCGGGCCTCTATCCGCATGGCAGCTGCGTGCCGCGCCGGGACGGTCCCGAGGCGCTGGCCTCGGCCGTCCTGCTGCACAGCGCGCTTTACCATGCCTGCCTGTGCTGCACGCCCGAGATGACGGTGACGGAGATGATGCCCCGGCTGCGTGCCATGGCTCGCTTCCTGGTGCAGGATGCGGCGCTGGCCGACGACCTGGTGGCCGATGCGCTGGAACAGGCCCTGGCCCTTCTTCCGCATCTCTGCTCCGAGCGCGACATCGGCGCGCTCCTCGTGCTTCTTCTTGAGCGGATCTGGGTTCGGCAGAAACTCTCCCGTCCGACGTGATTCAGTTTTGTCTGTTTGCGCGGATGAGGATGGCTGTGATGATGATCAGCAGCAGGATGGCGAGGACGGCGAGCCTCTGCGGCAGGNGGCGCGGGCCGGGGTTGCGGCGGGCGCGGGCGCCCTGGGCCAGCTCGGCGCGGCGCGCCAGGCGCAGCTGCTCGNGGCTGACCGGGGTGCCCGCCGCCTCGTCGTCGGTGCCCAGCGGCGCCGCCGCCGGGTCGGGAAAGCCCAGCTTGTCGCCGGTCCGGCCGGCGTCGATCTCGGCGCGCAGCCGCGAGGGATTGGCGCCGCGGCTCTCCTCCGGCCGCCTTTCCGCTTCCGTCTCCGCCTCTGCTTCCGTCTCCGGCCCGGGCGCGCGCGCCTTCTCCGGCCCGCTCACCGGTCCGGTCCCACGGGGCGGAAAGGGGGCCTTGCGGCCCCCTCTCGCCCGGGTTCAGCGGCGCCCGCGCGAGGCATGGCGCCGGTCGTCGTCATCGTCGCGGCGATGGTCCCAGCCGCGGCGCGCCGCCTCGGCATGGCCCTCGGGATCGCCGAACCAGCCGCCCTGGCCGCCCTGGCCCTGGCCGCGCC
>NZ_JAEN01000023.1:0-64662 GCF_000518925.1 Paracoccus sp. J39
CAGCAACCAGCAACCAGCAACCAGCAACCAGCAACCAGCAACCAGCAACCAGCAACCAGCAACCAGCAACCAGCAACCAGCAACCAGCAACCAGCTCATTGTTGTCGAAGGGGCGTGTTCGCGGCGGCATTCCTTCGTAGCGCCCCGGGCCTGCGGAGTTGTTGGCCAAGGGCATGTCTGGCAGCCGCGCCTCTCGCGGCCTTGACCTCGGCGGCGATCCGCGGATGCTGGCCGGGATCCTGACGGAGTCCCGCCCATGTCCGACGACCCCGCCGCCCGCCCTCCTTCGCCCAGCACCGCTGGCGACGGCGGCGCCCCTGATCGCCGCGGCGGCAGCAGCAGCGACGCCAACGCCCCCGGCATCGCGCAGCCCGACAGTCCCGAACCCGGTGCGGTTCGCCCCGGCTCCCGTCCGACCGGCCCGGAGGTCGTCGGCTTCACTCCGCCGCCGCTGCCCGGTCCGGCGCGGATCGAAGGCGGCCATGTGCTGCTGGAGCGGCTGGACCACCGGTGCCATGCCGGGGATCTGTTCGCAGCCAATCAGGGCCAGGACTGGGTCTGGGACTATCTGGGCTATGGGCCCTTCGTCGATCTTGCCGCCTATCGCGACTGGCAGGCCGAGATGGCCGCCAAGAGGGATCCGTATTTCTATGCCTTGCGCGACCGCGTCTCGGGCAGGGTGGGCGGGCTGGCCGCCTTCCTGCGCATCGATCCCGCCAATGGCGTGATCGAGATCGGCCATATCGAGATCGCGCCCGCGATGCAGCGCACCCCCGCCGCGACCGAGGCGATCTCGCTGATGATCGGCTGGGCCTTCGATGCGGGCTACCGCCGGGTCGAGTGGAAATGCGATGCGCTGAACGCCCCTTCGCGCCGGGCCGCATTGCGCTACGGCTTCACCTTCGAGGGGATCTTCCGCCAGCACATGATCTATAAGGGGCGCAACCGCGACACGGCCTGGTTCGCCATCATCGACCGCGACTGGCCGCGGCTTGCCGGCGCGCATCGGGCATGGCTTGCGCCCGGAAATTTCGATGCCGAGGGCCGGCAGCGGCAAAGCCTCTCGGCGCTGACCGCAGGCTGACGGCTCAGGAAATCCGCGCCGCGGCCAGCCTGTCCTGCACCAGCCCGCTGATGCGCGCCAGATCGGTGGCCAGGGCCTGCCCCCGGGCATGGTCGCGGGCCAGCGCCGTCGCCGCATCCTCAAGCGTCCGGTCATGCGCCGAGCGCGCAACCCCCGCCAGGAAGCGCGCGATATAGTCGATGGCCGCCGTGTCGTCCGCCTGGGACAGCACATCGGCGACATGGGCCAGGTCGTCGCGCAGCGCCTCGGGATCGGCGGCGATCATGTCGTCGGGCAGCACGCGCAGGCCCGGAGGGCGCGCCTCGGGCGGCAGGGCGGCCAGGATCGCCTCCTGGAATGCGGCGAGGCTTTCGATGGGCTTCGTCAGGAAACCGTCCGCCCCGGCCCGCATCACCGCATCCCGATTCGCCGGATCGCCCGAGATGCCGAGGATCACCGGCACCCGCGGCAGCGCCCGGGCGATGGTGGCGATCATGTCCGCGCCGTCGCCGTCGGGCAGGCCCATGTCGACGATCACCGCGCCGGGGCGATAGGTCTGCAGATGCCGCAGGGCCGAACGGATGCTGTCGGCCCGACGGATGCGCGCGCCGGAGCGCAGGCACAGCAGGCGCACCGCCTCGGAGGCGACGCGCGAATCCTCGACCACCAGCACCGTCAGGCCGGTCAGCGGTCGGTCGGGCAGGGTGGCCCGCCAGGTGGGGAATTCTTCCGCACCGATCCTTTCCTGTTCCATCTCGCAAAATCCTAACTGGGAATCACCGTCTGTCCCCGAGGATTGCGCGATTTCCCTAAGAAGCGGTTAACGGCGCTTTCTTTTCCTTTCCCCCGCCGCCTTGTGGTCCTAGAAGGGCGCAAACGACGGAGGAAGTGATGATCGGACGCCTGAACCATGTCGCCATCGCCGTGCCCGACCTGAAGGCGGCGGCCGCGCAATATGAAAACAGCCTTGGCGCCAGGGTCGGCGCGCCGCAGGACGAGCCCGACCACGGCGTCACCGTCGTCTTCATCGAACTGCCGAACACCAAGATCGAACTGCTCTATCCGCTGGGCGAGAACAGCCCGATCAGGGGCTTTCTGGACAAGAACCCCTCGGGCGGCATCCACCACATGTGCTTCGAGGTCGAGGACATTCTGGCCGCCCGCGACAAGCTGAAAGCCGAAGGCGCGCGCGTGCTGGGCGATGGCGAGCCCAAGATCGGCGCCCACGGCAAGCCGGTGCTGTTCCTGCATCCCAAGGATTTCAACGGCTGCCTGATCGAGCTGGAGCAGGTCTGATGAGTCTGACCGGGGGCATCGTGCTTTATGCCGTGCTGTGGTTTCTGGTGCTGTTCGTGCTGCTGCCGATCGGCCAGCAGTCGCAGGCGGATGTCGGGCAGGTGACGCCGGGCACCCCGGCCGGCGCCCCGCACGAGCCGAAGCTGAAGAAGAAGATGCTGTGGGCGACGCTGATCGCCGCGCTGATCTGGGGCGCGATCGCCTATGTCATCATCGGCGGCATCATCACCCGCGCCGATCTGGACGCCTGGACGCGCTGATATGGTAAAGGTGGGTGAAGCCCGCCGCCGCCAGCACCGGAACGACCACGTTCAGCACCGGCACGGTCAGGAGAGCCGCGATCAGCACCCCCAGCGTGGTGGCCTGCGCCGTCAGGCCGCGGCGCAGGGCGGTCGCTTGCGGTTCGTGCAGGTGGCGGCGCGCCGCCATCTGGAAGAATTCGCGTCCCAGCAGCCAGCCGTTGCCGCCATAGAACAGCACCGAAGCCAGCGGGCCGAGGAAGGGCGTCAGCACCAGCGTCGCCAGCGTGACCAGGATCACCGCGCCCATGACGGCCAGCGATTCCCAGAGCCCGTCCCAGAAATCGACCGGCAGGCCCTTGGCGGAGGGGTAATGCGTTTCCTCGACCGCCTCGGCGACCTGCTCGGCGAACAGGCCCGAAAAGCCCGCCGCCACCGGGATCATCAGGAAGATGCTCATCAGCGGAAACAGCAGCAGCGAGCTCCAGGACAGGGCCGGGGCCAGGGGGACAGCGCCGATCCAGGGCAGGGTCAGCGTCTCGGGCGCGAAGGCGCGGATGGCCCAGAAGGCCCCGGCCTGCAGCGCCGCGAACAACACCAGCGTCAGCGCCACGCCAAGCGCCACCACGCCGAAGATGCGCGGCCGCAGCAGGTCGCCCCAGGCCAGGACCAGCGCGCGGATCACCATCTAGAGGAACGTCGTCTTGGCCGCGACATCGGGGCGCGGCCGCTCGGGCGGGGTGGCGCCGCGCTGGCCGATATGGATCAGGCCGACGATGCGCTCGTCCTCGCCGATGCCCAGATGCGCGCGGGCGAAACCCGGCTCGGCGGCCGGGCCGGTCAGCCAGGCTGCGCCATAGCCCGCCGCCAGCGCCGCATTCAGCAGCTCCAGGCAGACCGCCCCGGCCGAAAGGAACTGCTCCCATTCCGGGATCTTGGGGTTGTCGACCGGGGCCGAGACCACCGCGACGATCACCGGCGAGGCGAAGGCCGAGCGGGCCTTCTCCACCGCCGCGTCGTCGCCGCCCCCCTCGGCGACATGCTCGGCCAGCACCGGGGCCAGCCGGTCCAGCGTGGCGCGTTCCAGCACCACGAAGCGCCAGGGCTCCAGCTTGCCGTGGTCGGGGACGCGGGCCGCCAGCTCCAGCAGGTCCATCTGCTCGGCGCGCGAGGGGGCCGGCCCGCCGAGCAGCTTCGGCGGATGCGAGCGGCGGCGGCGCAGGAAGGCCAGGGTGGCGGGGTCGGCATGTTCCATTCGGTCCTCGTCGGGTTCGCGCATGTCCTGGTCCCAGATAGCCCTGCAGGCCCGGCAGCGCCAGCCGGCATTGCCTTTTTCGCCGCGCCCGGCTTCAAGGGGGCATGACCGACCTGAGCCATCTTGCCCGGCCCGGCGCCGAAATCGCCGTGCGCGTCACCCCGCGCGCCTCGCGCAACGCGGTGATCCTGGACGGAGAGACGATCCGCGTCACCGTCACCACGGTGCCCGAGGACGGCAAGGCCAATGCCGCCGTGGTCAAGCTGCTGGCCAAGGCGCTGGGGGTGGCCAAGTCGCGGCTGGTGCTGGTGCGCGGCGCCACCGCCCGCGACAAGCTGTTCCGGCTCGATCAGCCGCGCTCCAGCCGGTAGTTGCCCTCGGGCAGGTTCAGCGCCGCCCGCAACTCCTCGAGCTGCTCGATGGTCATGACGATCTGCGCCAGCTCGCCGGTGTCGGGGTCGAACTGTTCGATCACCACCCGGTCGTCGAAGCTCTGGATGACCACGTCCTCGTTCAGCGGCCGCGTTCCGGCTTCGGCCTCGGGAAGTTCGTCGATCAGGGTGATGACGGTGGCGTCGAAATCGTGCTCGATGGTGAACATGGCAGTTCTCCCGTTCAGCTTTTCTCAACAATCGCGTGATATTGCGGCCGGGGCAAGCCCGGGGCTTGGCGCGGGCCGAAAGGGACGGCTAGAGTGGCGCGAACAACTGATGCAGGGGCAGGCGATGGCAAGGATGTGGCAAGCGGCGGCGGCGATCGTGCTGGTCCTGGCGGGCTGTGTCGCGCCCGTGCCGCAGCCGGGCGGACCGCAGCCCGGCGCGCCGGACGTCACCATCACCCCGGCGCCGGATACGCCGGCCAATGCACCCGCCTCGGCCCGCGCCTTCATTTCGGTGATCAGCCGCATGGAGCCGGCGGTCGAGCGCGAATGCCTGGTCCGCCGCACGCAGCCGATCAATTGCGATTTCCAGTTCGTCGTCGATGACCGCCAGGGGCTGGAACCGAACGCCTTCCAGACCGTCGATGCCAGCGGCCGGCCGATCATCGGCTTCACCCTGTCGCTGATCGGCGAGGCGCGCAACGCCGACGAGCTGGCCTTCGTCGTCGGGCATGAGGCCAGCCACCACATCCTGGGCCATATCAACCGCAAGACCAGCGCCGCCACCATGGGAGCGGTGATCCTGGGCGGGCTGGCCAGCGCCTATGGCGGCAATCCCGAGGCGATTCGCAGCGCCCAGGATTTCGGCGCCCAGTTCGGGGCCCGCTACTATTCCAAGGAATGGGAACTCGAGGCGGATTATCTGGGCGCGATCATCGCGCTGAACGCCGGATTCGACCCCGAGCACGGTGCGCTGTTTTTTGCCCGCATCCCCGATCCGGGTGATAAAATTCTGGGCACTCACCCCCCGCGCAGCGCAAGAATGGGGCAGGTCGCCCGCGCCGTGGCCGACTACCGGGCAGGCCGGGTGCGATAGTCCGACGCTGTTGCATTGCTGCATCGGTCTTGTTTTGCCTCTGGAAATCCCCGATTTGTCCAGGAAATCCCGGCTAGTACCATGCAGTTGCGCCACCGCTGCGGGGAAAAGGATCGATTTGTCTGCATGACCCGACGTCAAACTGAACGGTTCCGCCAAATTTTGCTTTCATAGGCGAGAAACTGCCGATAGTTTCCGTTCTGGGTTGTGCTGCCTCCCTTATTATCGGGCGGATTTGGTTTAGGAGCTTTCATGATCGGCGTCATTCTGTGGAGCAGTCCGGCCAAGGAGAAGGCTGTGATCTGGTGCGAGGATCATGGTGCCCTGGCCTATCTGCAAGGATCCGAAAATCTGGCAATATCATCCGAATGGCCCGAGGCGGGCGATCTGGTCGAGCTCGAGGTCGAGCTTCTGGCCGATCTGCGCCATGCCCGCGCCGTCAGCCTCGTGGCCGGCAACCGACGGTCGGAGCTTCCGGACCTGTTGCGGGGCATGGGCGAGAAGCCCGACCGCAACCGGCCGGTCCTGCGGGTGATCTCGAATCGCGAATCGGAAACGCTGGAGCGGCCGCTGAAGCTTGCGGCCGCCCGCTAGGTCCGGTCAGGCGCCGCGCGCCAGGGCCGCGACGCCGGTGCGCGCCTGATCCGACAGGCCCAGGGGGCGCATCAGCTCGGCGAAGGCGTCCAGTTTCTCGGGCGTGCCGGTGATCTCGAAGACGAAGCTCTCCAGCGTCGAATCGACCACGCTGGCGCGGAAGATCTCGGCGATCCGCAGCGCCTCGACCCGCTTGTCGCCCTTGCTCGTGACCTTGAACAGGCCCAGCTCACGCTCGACGCAGGGACCCTCGACGGTCAGGTCGTGCACGTCGTGGACCGGCACGATGCGGCCCAGCTGCGCCTTGATCTGCTCGATCACCGCCGGCGTGCCGCGGGTCACGATGGTGATGCGTGAGCGGTGGCCCAGATGGTCGACCTCGGCCACGGTCAGGCTGTCGATGTTGTAGCCCCGCCCGGAAAACAGCCCGATGACCCGCGCCAGCACCCCCGGCTCGTTCTCGACCAGCACCGCGAGGGTGTGGCTTTCGATGGTCTGGGCGTTCGGGTCGCGCAGGTCATAGGCCGAATGGCTGGATGCGCCCTTCTGGATGTTCAGTGCCGCCATGTTCTTCTCCTAAACTCAGACCAGTGCCGCGCCGGCGCCGGTGATGGCGCCTTCCGTCGAGGCCTCGCCCAAGAGCATCTCGTTATGCGGCTTGCCCGAGGGGATCATCGGGAAGCAGTTCTCGTGCTTCTCGACCAGAACGTCCAGGATGAAGGGGCCGTCATAGTCGATCATCTCCTGGATCGCCGCGTCCAGGTCGGCCGGGTCGGCAACCGTGCGCCCGCCGCAGCCGAAGGCCTCGGCCAGCTTCACGAAATCCGGCAGGCTTTCCGACCAGCTCTGGCTGTAGCGTTCGCCATGCAGCAATTGCTGCCATTGCCGGACCATGCCCAGGCGTTCGTTGTTCAGGATGAACTGCTTGACGGGCGCGCGGAACTGCACCGCCGTGCTCATTTCCTGCATGTTCATCAGCCAGGACGCCTCGCCGGCGACGTTGATCACCAGCGCCTCGGGATGCGCGACCTGCACGCCGATCGAGGCCGGCAGGCCATAGCCCATGGTCCCCAGCCCGCCCGAGGTCATCCAGTGGTTCGGGTCCTCGAAATGCAGGAACTGCGCGGCCCACATCTGGTGCTGGCCGACCTCGGTGGTGACATAGGGGTTGCGTCCCGCCGTCAGCGCCTGCAGCCGCTGCAGGGCGTATTGCGGTTTGATGACCTTGTCCGAATTGCGATAGGCAAGGCAGTTCCGCGTCTTCCACTGCTCGATCTGCGCCCACCATTTCCGCAGGCCCTCGGCATTGGTCTTGCGCCCGCGGGATTTCCAGATCTTCAGCATGTCCTCGAGCACATGGCCGACATCGCCGACGATGGGCAGGTCGACATGGATTACCTTGTTGATCGAGCTGGGGTCGATGTCGATCTGCGCCTTGACCGAGCCGGGGCTGAAATCCGCCACCCGCCCGGTGATGCGGTCGTCGAAGCGCGCACCGACCGCGATCATCAGGTCGCAGTCATGCATCGCCATATTGGCCTCGTAGAGGCCATGCATGCCCAGCATGCCGATCCAGCCCTTGCCCGAGGCCGGATAGGCGCCCAGCCCCATCAGGGTCGAGGTGACCGGAAAGCCCGTCGCCTCGGCCAGCTCGCGCAGCAGCTGGCTGGCGCCGGTGCCGGAATTGATCACCCCGCCGCCGGTATAGAAGATCGGCCGCTCGGCCGTCTCCATCAGCTCGACCAGCCGGGTGATGGTGGCCGGATCGCCCTTTTTCGCCGGCTGGTAGCTGGGCGTCTCGATCTGCTTCGGTCCGACATAGTCGCCGGTGGCGAATTGCACGTCCTTCGGGATGTCGATCAGCACCGGCCCGGGCCGGCCCGAGGTCGCGATGTGAAAGGCCTTGTGGATCGTCGCCGCCAGCTCGTCGGTCTCTTTCACCAGCCAGTTGTGCTTGGTGCAGGGGCGGGTGATGCCGATGGTGTCGGCCTCCTGAAAGCCGTCGGTGCCGATCAGGAAGGTCGGGACCTGCCCGGTCAGCACGACCAGCGGGATCGAATCCATCAGCGCATCGGTCAGGCCGGTGACGGCATTGGTCGCCCCAGGTCCCGAGGTGACCAGGACGACACCCGGCTTGCCGGTCGAGCGGGCATAGCCCTCGGCCATGTGGACGGCGCCCTGCTCGTGGCGGACCAGGATGTGCTTGATGTCGTTCTGCTGGAAGATCTCGTCATAGATGGGAAGTACCGCCCCGCCCGGATAGCCGAATACCGTATCGACGCCCTGATCGCGCAGAGCTTCGATAACCATCCTTGCACCCGTCATCTGTCGGGACATGCCCATTCTCCATTTCTGAACCAAACACGCGGCAGGCGGAAACGGCCCCCCTGCTGCGTCGCGGAAAACTATGGGCGCGGCGCGGCGGGGTCAATGGCGATTGTCCAAGAAAATGACGCGTGGCCGCGAATTCTTGAAATATTCTTACCGAGTTTGCCCTGTTTCGGTAATCATCTCCGGCTGGAGGGAAGGTTGATGCGCGCGACCTGCTCGACGATCGGGTCGATGGACAGCGGATGGATGTCGGAGGTGTGCTGCGCGGGGTCGCCGATCGGCTGCCAGACCCCGCCCTTGTAGATCTCCAGCGCCGAGAACTTGGCCTTGTAATCCATCTTCCGGCTGCCGGGCACCCAATAGCCCAGATAGACGAAGGGCAGGCCGGCGCTGCGCGCCAGCTCGATATGGTCCAGGATGATGTGGGTGCCCAGGCTCATGCTCTCCAGCGCCGGGTCGTAGAAGCTGTAGACCAGGCTCAGCCCGTCATCCAGCACGTCGGTCAGGCAGACCGCCACCAGCCGGTCGCTGCCGGGCGGGGGCGGGGTTTCGCTGCTGTCGCCCTGATGCGTGCGATATTCGATGACGCGGGTGCGGACCGGCGTTTCCTCGATCATCGCGGCGAATTCGAAGATGTCCATGTCGGCCATGCCGCCATCGGCATGGCGCTCGTCCAGATAGGCGCGGAACAGTTCATATTGTTCCTCGGTCGCCCAGGCGCTGGTGGCCAGCCGGCGCAGATGCGCATTCTTGCGCGCCACCCGGCGCTGCGTGCGCGAGGGGCTGAACTCGGCCACCCGGATGCGGGCCGACATGCAGGCGACGCAGCTTTCGCAGCTGGGGCGATAGAGCACGTTCTGCGAGCGGCGGAAACCCTGGCGCGACAGGGCGTTGTTCAGCTCGTTGGCCGAATCGCCGGCCAGCGCGGTGAAGAGCTTGCGCTCGGCCCGGCCATGCAGATAGGGGCAGGGCTGCGGTGCCGTCACGTAGAATTGCGGCGCATGAGGCAGACTGTGCCGCATCAGCCGCGCCCCCGGGATCTGGGGCGCGCCGCGCCCTGGGGCGCATGCGGTCGGGTCACTCTCATGTCGGCGCGCATCGGCGGCGGCTTGGGCTCTGCTGTCAGTTGCACTCGGGCAGAGCCTAGCAACAGTTCCTCCCCGCGCCAAGCAGGGAAAACCGCAAGAATTGAACGCTCCGGTGCAGCAGCGCGGCATTGACGCGGCGCAGGCGGCGGCTAGGCTCTGGACATGGATTTCGCCGCCCGCATCACCCGCCTGCCCATTCCCGTCGATCCCGCCCGCGGCCTTTCGGCGCTGCAGGCGACCGGCATCGCCGATCCCCGCCTTGGCGACTTGATCCGGGGCGCCGCCGGCTGCAGCCCCTATCTGGCGGGGCTGGTCGAGCGCGAGGCCGACTGGCTGCCCGGGGCGCTGGCGCATGAGGATGTCGTCGCCCGCGAAACCGCGGGGTTCGAGACGCTTTCCGCCGACGCCCTCGGCCCGGCGCTGCGCCGGGCCAAGCGGCGGGTGGCGCTGTGGACGGCGCTGGCCGATCTGGGCGGCGTCTGGCGGCTGGAGCAGGTGACGGGGGCGCTGACCGACCTGGCGGATCGGGCCGCGGACCTGGCGCTGCGCGTCCATGTCGCCGCCGAGCGGGCGCGCGGCAAGCTGCCCGAGACCGAGGCCGATGCCGGCGGCATCGTCGCGCTCGCCATGGGCAAGATGGGCGCCGGAGAGCTGAACTATTCCTCGGACATCGACCTGATCGTGCTTTACGACGACAGCGCCTATGCCCGCGACGACCAGCACGAGGCCCGCGCCAGCCTGATCCGCGCCACCCGCAAGGCGGCGGCGACCATCTCGGACAATACCGACCAGGGCTATGTCTTCCGCACCGACCTGCGGCTGCGGCCCGATGCCGCGGTGACGCCGGTCTGCATCTCGATCTCGGCGGCGCTGGCCTATTACGAGGCCGAGGGCCGCACCTGGGAACGCAGCGCCTATATCAAGGCGCGGCCCTGCGCCGGCGACCTGGCGGCGGGCACGCGCTTCCTGCGCGAACTGCGGCCCTTCGTCTGGCGGCGGCACCTGGATTTCGCCACCATCCAGGACGCGCATGACATGCGGCTGCGCATCCGCGAACACAAGGGCCTGCACGGCCGCATCGAGGTGCCCGGCCACAACATGAAGCTGGGGCAGGGCGGCATCCGCGAGATCGAGTTCTTCACCCAGACCCGCCAGCTGATCGCCGGCGGCCGCGACCCGGACCTGCGGGTGCGCGGTACGGTCGAGGGGCTGGCGCGGCTGGCCGAAAAGGGCTGGGTGCCCCCCGACGTGGCCGAGGAGCTGACCGCGCATTACCGCGAGCATCGCGAGATCGAGCATCGCATCCAGATGGTGAACGACGCCCAGACCCATGCGCTGCCGAATTCGGCCGAGGGGCTGGAGACCATCGCCCGGATGATGGGCGAGGCCGATACCGCCGCCTGGTCCGCGCGCCTGGCCGGCCGCCTGGCGCGGGTCGAGGCGCTGACCGGCGATTTCTTTGCCCCCGGCGAGCAGCGGGCGCGCCCGAAGCTTCCGCCCGAGGCCGAGGCGATGGTGGAACGCTGGCGCAGCTACCCGGCCCTGCGCTCGGCCCGCGGCCGCGAGGTTTTTGCCCGGATCGAGCCCGACCTGCTGACCCGCCTGACCGCCGCCGCCCATGCCGGCGAGGCGCTGGCCCGCTTCGACGCCTTCCTGGCCGGGCTGCCGGCCGGGGTGCAGCTCTTCTCGCTCTTCGAGGCCAATCCGCAGCTGATCGAGCTGATCGTCGACATCTGCGGCACCGCGCCCGGGCTTGCCGCCTATCTGGCCCGCCACCCCGAGGTGCTGGACGCGGTGCTGGGCGGCAGTTTCTTCTCGCCCTGGCCGGGCGCGGCCGGGCTGGGCCGCCAGCTCGACCAGCTGCTGGCCTCGGCGCTGACGGCCCCGAACGGCGGCTATGAACAGGCGCTGGATGCGGCACGGCGCTGGGCGCATGAATGGCAGTTCCGCATCGGCGTGCATCACCTGCGCAGCCTGATCGGCGCCGAGGAGGCGGGCGGCCAATATGCCGACATCGCCGATGCGGCTGTGGCGGCGCTGTTCCCGGTCGTCGCGGCGGAATTCGCGCGCCGGCACGGCCCGCCGCCGGGCCGCGGAGCGGTGGCGCTGGGCATGGGCTCGCTGGGGGCGCGGCAACTCAATGCCGCGTCGGATCTCGACCTGATCGTGATCTATGACGCCGCCGGGCAGGACAGTTCGGAGGGGCCGAAGCCCCTGGCGACGCGGGCCTATTACGCGCGGCTGACCCAGGCGATGATCACCGCGATCTCGGCGCCGACCTCGGCCGGGCGGCTTTACGAGGTGGACATGCGGCTGCGTCCCTCGGGGCGGCAGGGGCCGGTCGCGACCTCGGTTCAAAGCTTTCGCGACTACCAGATGACCGAGGCCTGGACCTGGGAGCATCTGGCCCTGACCCGTGCCCGGGTGATCGGCATCTGCGGCGCTGATGCCGCGGCGCTGGCCGAGGAGGTCGAGGCGCTGCGCGTCGAGGTGCTGCAGAGCCGCGGCGGCGATCCGCGCGTCCTGCCGGACCTGGCCGGGATGCGGGCCCGCATCTTCGCCGCCAAGGCCCCGGACGGCGCCTGGGAGGCCAAGATCGGTCGCGGCCGGTTGCAGGACATCGAGTTGCTGGCGCAATGTTTCGCGCTGCGCGCCGGCTCGGCGGCGCGCGCGGCGCAGGCGCAGCTGCGGGCCGGTCCGCGCGCCGGTCTGGTCCGGCGCGAGGAGGCGGAAAGGCTTGCCGCGGCCCGGCGCTTCCTGTGGAACCTGCAATGCGCCGGCCGGCTGCTGACCGAGAAGCCGCTGGACATGGACAATCTCGGCAAGGGCGGGCAGGCCTTCCTGCTGCGCGAGACCGGCTGCGATACGCTTGAGCACCTTGCCGCCCGGCTGGCCGAGACGGTCGAGACGGCGGGCGGCGTCATCGACGGCATTCTGGCCGGGGTGGAGGCGCGGGCCGCTGCGGGATAGCCCCGGGGCAGCCGGCCCCGGAGCGGGCCGCCTGCAATCGATCTGGGCTCCTGCGGCCTGGAGGTCCTTGAGGCACGGGTCCTTGCCGAAGATGGCACACCGGCTTGGCCGCGGCCGGTCCTTTGTGCGGTTAAGCCTAGCCCACCTCGCCCAGCACGGGCACCAGTCGTTGCAGCCGCCCCCCGTCGGAAGGTTGCGCGGCCGAATCGGCTTCGGCCCCGTTCTGCAGCGGAATCAGCCGGCCCGGTTTCGCCACGGGCCCGGTCTCGGGCGTCTCGTCCTGGCCGGCGTCGAAGATGCCGTGCTGGGTCTTGTCCCAGTAGAAGGGCTTCGCCACCACCTCGTAGATCGCCTTCCAGGCGGCCAGGCAGCCGAGCGGGAAATACAGGTGCAGCGTCGGTACCCAGGGCAGCAGATGCCGATGCCGGCGCCCGCGCACCGCCCAGCAGCCGATGGCGATGTTCAGCAGTTCCGACGCCACGAACAGCGTGAACAGCAGGGCTATGGCATTACCGCCCAGCAGGCCCGCCAGCACGCCGCGCATCGGATGCGGCAGGCCGAGGCTGAGCAGCCAGAAGCTCCACAGCACCGGCGCCAGCAGATATTGCGAGACCGAGGCGAAAAGCTGCACCTGCAAGCCGATGAAGCGCCGTGCGCCCAGGTCGCGCCACAGCGCCACCGGGTCGCGCATATGCACGCCCCAGGTCATGGCGAAGCCCTTGAGCCAGCGCGACCGCTGCTTGACCCAGGGGACCAGCCGGCAATTCGCCTCTTCATGGGTCACGGTGTCGAGCATCCGGGTGCGATAGCCGCGCCGGGTCAGGCGCACGCCGAGGTCGGCGTCCTCGGTGACGTTCCAGGCATCCCAGGCGCCGACCGCCTCCAGCGCGTCGCGGCGGAAGAACAGCGTCGTTCCCCCAAGCGGCACCACCAGATCCAGCGCCGCCGCCCCGGCCAGCGTGCCGCGAAACCACGAGGCATATTCGATGGTGAAGGCGCGGGCCAGCCAGTTGCTGCGCGGGTTGTAATAGTCCAGCACCCCCTGCAGGCAGGCCACGTCGGGGGGCGCGAAATGGAAGCCGCGCGCGACCTTGTGCAGCTGGTCGGGCTCGGGCCGGTCCTCGGCATCCCAGACGCCGATGATCGAGCCGCGGCAGAAGTTCAGCGCATAGTTCAACGCCCTCGGCTTGGTGCGGATCGGGCCGTCCGGCACCTTGACCACGCGCAGCCAGCGCGGCAGCCGGGCGTCCTCCAGCGCCTCGCAGGTCACCCGGTCGGTTTCCTCGACCACGATCAGGATGTCCATCAGCTCGCGCGGGTAGTCCAGCCGCGACAGCCGGCCGATCAGCTTGTCGGCGATGTCGGCCTCGGCGAACAGCGGCACCATGACCGAGATTACCGGCAGCGGCGCCGTCATCTCGGGGCGCGGGGCGGCGGCGCGGGCCACCGCCTGGGCCTGCATGCGGTCGCGCCGGTGCTGGCGCAGGATGGCGCCGAAGGAGAACAGCTTCAGCGTGGCCGAGGCGATCAGCGTCAGCACCGCCCAGCCGGTCAGCAGCACGATCACCGCCAGCGGCGCCAACAGCAGCCCCAGCGCCGCCGCCGCGATCACGGCCCCGGCGATTCGGCCGAAGCGGCGCTCGTTGCGGGTGCGGCAGCTTTCCTGCGCGGGCACCCGTGTCTCGGCCTGGCGGATCAGCGCGGTGCGGCGCAGGGCCAGGATCGCCTCGCGCGCGGCGTTTTCGGAGCAAAGCAGCATACGCACGGCCCCGAAGCCGGCGGGCAGGCGGGGGCGCAGCGCCTCGAAATCCTCGGGCCGGGCGGTGGCGATGAAGGTCACGCCGCCGACCCGCCGCCAGGGCACCCACCCCCTCGGCCAGGCAGAGCTGGGCGCCCATGGCATCCACAAGGCGCGGATCGGGCGGCAGCGCCTTGAGGTCCAGCACGCTGCTGCGCCATTGCCGGGACAGGGCGCGGGTCAGCGCCTCTTCCTGCACCCAGCCGTTTGCCAGCAGGATCTCGCCCAGCCGCGCCTGCTGGCGGCGGCGCATGACCACGGCCTTGAGCAGGTCGCGCGGATCGACCGCGCCGTCTTCGATCAGGATCTGGCCAAGCAGGCGCAGGTCGCGTGGCGCGACCACCGTCGCTGCGGGCGCGGCGGGGACGGCCGGGGCCGGCCCGGTCGAAAGGGGCTTGATGAGAGCGGTGCGGGCCATAGCGCGATTCCCGGTCCAGGTCATTCCGACCCGATCTCTGCCATGCAGAGGGTTAAGAACGGGTTAACCGCGCCGGCTTTTTGCCGGGATCAGGCGCGGCGGGCGCGCATGGCCTCGGTGAAACGCTCGAACAGATAGGCGCTGTCCTGCGGGCCGGGGCTCGCCTCGGGGTGATACTGCACCGAGAAGACCGGCCGGTCCGCCACCCGCAGCCCGCAATTCGAGCCGTCGAACAGGCTGACATGGGTCTCGATCACGCCCTCGGGCAGGGTCTGGGCATCGACGGCGAAACCGTGGTTCATCGAGGTGATCTCGACCTTGCCGGTTTCCACGTCCTTGACCGGGTGGTTGGCGCCGTGATGGCCGTGGTTCATCTTGATGGTGCTGGCGCCAAGCGCCAGCGCCAGCATCTGGTGACCCAGGCAGATGCCGAAGATCGGCAGGTCGCGGCCCAGCAGCTCGCGGATCATCGGCACGGCATATTCGCCGGTCGCGGCCGGATCGCCGGGGCCGTTCGACAGGAACACGCCCTCGGGATCATGCGCCAGCACCTCCTCGGCGGTGGCGGTGGCGGGCAGGACCGTCACCTCGGCGCCGCTTTGCGCCAGCGAGCGCAGGATATTGCGCTTCGCGCCGTAATCGACGGCGACGACGCGGAAAGGCTTCTTTTCCTCAGACCGGCCGAAGGTTCCGGGCCAGGACCAAAGCCCCTCGTCCCAGCGATAGCTTTGCCGGCAGCTGACTTCTTTCGCGAGGTCCAGGCCGACGATGCCCTGCCAGTCGCGCGCCTTGGCGACCATGGCGGCGATGTCGAAATTGCCCTCGGGATCATGGGCCAGCACCACATGCGGCGAGCCCTGCTGGCGGATTGCGCGGGTCAGGCGGCGGGTGTCGACGCCGCCGATGCCGATGCGGCCGCGCCGCGCCATCCAGTCCACCAGATCCGCGCTGGCGCGCCAGTTCGAGGGCTCGGTCGGGTCCCATTTCACCACGATGCCCGAGGCGACGGGCTCGGGCGCCTCGTCGTCCTGCTCGGTCACGCCGGTATTGCCGATATGCGGGAAGGTGAAGGTCACGATCTGGCTGGCATAGGAGGGATCGGTCATGATCTCCTGATAGCCGGTCATCGCGGTGTTGAAGACCAGCTCGGCCACCACTTCCCCGACCGCGCCGAAGCCCTGGCCGTGGAACACGGTGCCGTCGGCAAGCGCAAGACATGCGGTCGGTTTCTGGGGCATCGTCACTCTCCGGGTAAATCGGCGGGAACCTAGGTAAAGGGCGGGCGGGCGTCAAGGCGGGAACCGGCGGCGCGCGGAACTTTGACGGGTGGCCGGGGTTGAGGGCACGGCTTGACGGCGAGGGCGAAGCCGGGCACCACCCGGCGGAATTCATTCAGCGAGGATCACATGGGACTGCGCGAGCGTATTCTGGCCGACACCAAGGAAGCGATGAAAGCCAAGGAAGCGGCGCGGCTCTCGACGCTGCGGCTGATCTCGGCTGCGATCAAGGACCGCGAGATCGCCGCCCGCACCGAAAGCGGCGACGAGGCCGGGCTGAGCGAGGCCGACCTGACCGCCATCCTGTCCAAGATGGTCAAGCAGCGCCAGGAATCGGCCAAGGCCTATGAAGAGGGCGGCCGGCTGGAGCTGGCCGAGCGCGAGCAGGAGGAGATCAGGGTGATCCAGTCCTATCTGCCGCGCCAGCTGGACGATGAGGAAACCCGCGCCGCCATCGACAAGGCCATCGCCGAGCTGGGCGCCGAGTCGATCCGCGACATGGGCCGGGTCATGGCCGAGCTGCGCAGCCGCCATGCCGGGCAGATGGATTTCGGCGCCGTCGGGCCGATGGTCAAGGACCGGCTGATGAAGTGAGCTGATTCTCGGGCCTCGCCGGGTCCGAGCATCGCCGCAGCCTGCCCGCGCATAGCTTTCGCGGCCCGAGACTGATACAATTATTCTTCCGATGGGCAAAAGCTCGCGCGTGGCGCGGGTTTTTGTTTACAGTCGCCCCGACTCGCCGCCAAAGACGCGAGTCGAGGGCGCCGGCGCGGCGCGGCCATCAGGAGGACGGGCGATGAAGGCATTGGTGCTGGAAGAAAAGGGCAAGCTGTCGCTGCGGGATTTCGACATCCCCGCCACGCTGGGCCCCAGGGACGTGCGGATCAGGACGCATACGGTCGGGATCTGCGGCTCGGACGTGCATTATTACACCCATGGCAAGATCGGGCATTTCGTGGTCCGCGAGCCGATGGTGCTGGGGCACGAGGCGTCCGGCACGGTGATCGAGGCAGGGGCCGAGGTCACGCATCTGAAGCCCGGCGACCGGGTCTGCATGGAGCCGGGGATTCCCGACCCGACCTCGCGCGCCGCGAAGCTGGGGATCTACAACGTCGATCCCGCGGTGACCTTCTGGGCGACGCCGCCGGTGCATGGGTGCCTGACGCCCGAGGTGATCCATCCTGCCGCCTTCACCTACAAGCTGCCCGACAATGTCAGCTTCGCGGAAGGCGCGATGGTCGAGCCCTTCGCCATCGGCATGCAGGCGGCCTTGCGGGCGCGCATCCAGCCGGGCGACATCGCTGTCGTGACCGGGGCCGGCCCCATCGGCATGATGGTGGCGCTGGCCGCGCTGGCCGGCGGCTGCGCCAAGGTGATCGTCGCCGATCTCGCCCAGCCCAAGCTGGACATCATCGGCGCCTATGACGGCATCGAGACGGTCAACATCCGCAACCGCCCGCTGGCCGAGGCGGTGGCCAAGGCGACCGACGGCTGGGGCGCCGACATCGTCTTCGAATGCTCGGGCGCCGCGCCGGCGATCCTGTCGATGCACCAGCTTGCACGTCCGGGCGGCGCCGTCGTGCTGGTCGGCATGCCGGTCGACCCGGTGCCGGTGGACATTGTCGGGCTGCAGGCCAAGGAGCTGCGGGTCGAGACCGTGTTCCGCTATGCCAATGTCTATGACCGCGCCATCGCGCTGATCGCCTCGGGCAAGGTGGATCTGAAGCCGCTGATCTCGGCCTCGATCCCCTTTGCGGACAGCATCGCCGGTTTCGACCGTGCCGTCGAGGCGCGCGAGACCGACGTGAAGCTGCAGATCGTCATGCCGGAGTAAGCGCCATGTATCTGGGACTGGACCTGGGCACCTCGGGCATCAAGGCGATGCTGGTGGACGAGAGCTTCGCGACCGTCGGCGTCGCCCATGCGGCGCTGACCGTCAGCCGCCCGCATCCCGGCTGGTCGGAACAGGCGCCGGCCGACTGGATCGCCGGGGCCGAGGCCGCCATCGCCACGCTGCTGCGTGAGCATCCGCGGGAAATGGCGCGGCTTCAGGCCATCGGCCTGTCGGGACACATGCACGGGGCGACGCTGCTCGACGCTTCGGACCGGGTGCTGCGGCCCTGCATCCTGTGGAACGACGGCCGTTCGGGCCCGCAATGCGCCGAACTGACCGCGCGCGCCGACTTCCACGGCATCGCCGGCAACCTGGTCATGGCGGGCTTTACGGCGCCGAAGCTGCTGTGGGTGGCGCAGAACGAGCCCGCGATCTTCGAGCGGACCGCCAAGGTGCTGCTGCCCAAGGATTACCTGCGGCTGTGGCTGACCGGCGAGCATGTGGCCGAGATGTCGGATGCGGCGGGGACGTTGTGGCTGGACGTGGGCAGGCGCGACTGGTCGGATGTGCTGCTGGCCGCGACCGGGCTGACGCGCGCCCAGATGCCGCGGCTGGTCGAGGGCAGCGATGTTTCCGGCCATCTGCGCGCCGATCTGGCCGAACGTTGGGGCATCCCGCGGGTGCCGGTGGCGGGTGGCGGCGGCGACAATGCCGCCACGGCCTGCGGCATGGGGGTGATGACCCCCGGCACGGGCTTCCTGTCGCTGGGCACCTCGGGCGTGCTGTTCGCCGCGACCGAAACCTATGCGCCGAACACCGGCGACGCGGTGCATACCTTCTGCCATGCCGTGCCGGACACCTGGCACCAGATGGGGGTGATCCTGTCGGCGACCGACAGCATGACCTGGCTGTCCGAGATCACCGGCAAGGCGGTGCCCGACCTCGCCGCGCTGGTCGGCGAGGTGACCGCGCCCTCGCCGGTGCTGTTCCTGCCTTACCTGTCGGGCGAGCGGACGCCGCTGAACGATCCCGACGCGACCGGCGCCTTCCTGGGCCTGCGCCGCGCCACCGGGCTTGCCGATCTGGCGCAGGCGGCGATGGAGGGCGTGGCCATGGCCTTTGCCGATTGCGTCCAGGCGCTGCGCAAGGCCGGCACGCCGATCGAGGCCGCCTATGCGGTGGGCGGCGGCGCGCGCTCGCGGGCCTGGCTGCGAATCATGGCCTCGGCCACCGGCCTGACGCTGCTGGAGCCCGAGGACGGCGATTTCGGCGCGGCCTTCGGGGCCGCCAAGCTGGCCGCGGCCTGCGCCACCGGCGACATTTCCGAGCGCATCTTCGCCAAGCCCGCTGTTCGCGCGGAGGTTGTTCCTGATGCCGGATTGGCGGATGCCTATGCGAAAAAGTATGAGGCTCATCATGCCGCTTATCCGCGTTTGCGGGATCTGGCCATCCCTGCCGTCCAATAGCGACAACAATGGGTTTTCTTCGGAAAGCAGGCCAATGTCGCTGCAGCGCGGCATGGAACTTCTGCCATGCAGCATGAGCCGGCGCCGCCGCCTGCCGTCCGCTTCTTCAATTCCCGCGCGATTGCGGTCAAAAAAGTATCGGTATTTTTCCCGCGCTGATGTGGATCGCGGCACGGCTTGAAGCCTATGGTTGCTGAACGTCCGCGGCGGTTCACTCAGGCTCGGCGACGGGCAGGGGAGGAAGGCGATGCAACCCGATCTGGAACTGGTCCACATCCGCAAGGGCGAATCCTTCGCCGCGTGGATGCATGGCTATCCGTTCCGCACGGTGCGCTGGCATTATCATCCCGAATACGAGATCCATCTGGTCGTCGCCACCTCGGGCACCTTCTATATCGGCGACCATGTCGGCAGCTTCCGGCCCGGCCAGTTGATCATGACCGGCCCGAACCTGCCGCAGAACTGGATCAGCGACATCCCCCCGGGCGAGATCGTGCCGCTGCGCTCGCTGGTGATCCAGTTCCCCGAGCCCTTCATCGAGGATGCCTGCGCCGCCATGCCCGAGATGGAGGCGCTGCGCCCGCTTCTGGACCGCTCGCGCCGCGGCCTGCTTTTCGACGACGCGACCAGCGCCCGCGTCCGCCCGCTGGTCGAGCGGCTGATCGAGGCGCAGGGCATCCGCCGCCTGGCGCTGTTCTGGGAGATCCTGGACATCCTGGCCAATGCCTCGGAATACGAGGTGCTGGCCAGCCTCAGCTTCGAGCTGGACCTGACCCGCACCCATGACGGCGGCATCAACCGCGCGCTGGCCTATCTGCGCGAGCACCTGACCGAGCAGGTCGAGGAGGGCGAGCTGGCCGAGATGGTCGGGCAAAGCCAAAGCGCCTTTTCCCGCGCCTTCAAGCGCCATACCGGCACCACGCTGGTGCGCTATCGCAACCAGCTGCGCGTCGACCTGGCCTGCCAGATGCTGCTGACCGATCCCGACATCAAGGTGGCCGAGATCTGCTACGAGGTCGGGTTTTCGAACCTGTCGAACTTCAACCGGCATTTCCTGAAGCTCAAGGGAATGTCGCCCTCGCAGTTCCGCGCGACATTCGCGGCCCAGAAGGCGCTGGTCATGGCGGACTGACAAGGACCGACATTGCGAATTTCACCAATTCGGGCGGCGCGGCGCCGCCCGGAGACGCGCAGGCTTTGCCTGCTTTCATCCAGATGGGAGGGAACCCTGATGAAATCGAAACTTCTTACCGCCTCGGCCGCGCTGGCGCTGCTGGCGGCCCCGGCTCTGGCGCAGGACAAGCTCAAGATCGGCATGACCTTCCAGGAGCTGAACAACCCCTATTTCGTGTCCATGCAGGAGGCGCTGAAGGAAGCCGCCGAAAGCCTCGGCGCGGATGTGGTGGTGACCGATGCCGGCCATGACGTCGCCAAGCAGATCTCGGATGTCGAGGACATGCTGCAGCAGAACATCGACATCCTGCTGCTGAACCCGACCGACAGCGCCGGGATCGAGGCCGCCGTCCATGCCGCCAAGGCCGCCGACGTCACCGTGGTCGCGGTCGATGCGAACGCCAACGGCCCGGTGGACACTTTCGTCGGCTCGAAGAACCGCGATGCCGGCTACATGTCCTGCAAGTATCTGGGCGATGCGCTGGGTGGCCAGGGCGAGGTCGCGATCCTCGACGGCATCCCGGTCGTGCCGATCCTGCAGCGGGTCGAGGGCTGCAAGGCGGCGCTGGAAGAATTCCCCGAGATCACCCTGGTCACCACCCAGAACGGCCGCCAGGACCGCTCGGTCGCGCTGGGCGTGGTCGAGAACATGATCCAGTCGCATCCGAACCTGGCCGGCATCTTCTCGGTCAACGACGGCGGCGCCATGGGCGCGCTGGCCGCGATCCAGGGCTCGGGCAAGGACATCAAGCTGACCTCGGTGGACGGTGCGCCGGAAGCGGTGCAGGCCATCGCCGCGGGCGGCCCGTTCATCGAGACCACCGCGCAATTCCCGCGCGATCAGGTCCGCGTCGGCCTGGCCATGGCGCTGGCGCAGAAATGGGGCGCCCGCGTGGTGCCGAAGGAAGTGCCGATCGACGTCATGGTCGTTGACGCCGAGAACGCTGCCGAGTTCAGCTGGTAAGGGTTCCTCCCCGCGCCCGCCCCCGCATGTCGCGGGGGCGGGGCATTTCCCAGCCATTCAGGAGGGCATCATGCTGGAACTGAACGGAATCCGAAAAAGCTTCGGCAAGATCGAGGTCCTGCACGGCGTCGACATGCAGGTCCGCGCCGGCGAGGTCCATGCGCTTCTGGGCGAGAACGGCGCCGGCAAGTCCACGCTGATGAAGATCCTTTGCGGCATCATCCAGCCCAGCGAGGGCACGATCCGCATCGAGGGGACCGAGCGCCATTTCGCCGATTACGACCAGGCCATCGCCGCCGGCATCGGCATCGTGTTCCAGGAATTCAGCCTGATCCCCTATCTGGACGCGGTCGAGAACATGTTCCTGGCGCGCGAGATGCGCGGACCGCTGGGGATGCTGGACCGCAAGGCGATGCGCAAGCGCGCCGCCGAGATCATGCGCCAGCTGGCCGTCGACGTGGCCCTGGACGTGCCGGTGCACCGCCTGTCGGTGGCCGAGCAGCAATTCGTCGAGATCGCCAAGGCGCTGTCGCTCAATGCCCGCATCCTGGTGCTGGACGAGCCGACCGCGACCCTGACCCCCTCCGAGGTCGAGCACCTGTTCAAGGTCATGCGCGAGCTGCGCAAGCAGGGCGTGGCGATCATCTTCATCTCGCATCACCTCGAAGAGATCTTCGAGATCTGCGACCGCATCACAGTCCTGCGCGACGGCGAATTCATCGGCTCCTGCGCGGTTTCCGAGGTCGATAACGACCGGCTGGTCGAGATGATGGTCGGCCGGCGGATCGAGAACAACTTCCCGCCCAAGCCCGCTGCCAACCCTTCGGCCCCGGTGGTGGTCGAGGTCGAGGAGGTGCAGCTGAAGAAGGGCGGCCCCGTCTCGCGCTTCGCCCTGCGCAAGGGCGAGATCCTGGGCTTTGCCGGGCTGGTCGGCTCGGGCCGCACGGAAACCGTGCTGGCCATGCTGGGGGCATACCCGGCCCAACGCTGCAAGGTCAGGGTGGACGGGATCGAAAAGCGCTTCCGCGGCCCGGACGAGGGGCTGGCGCATGGCATCGGCCTTCTGCCCGAAAGCCGCAAGGAGCAGGGGCTGATCACCAGCTTCTCGATCCTGCAGAACGTCTCGCTGAACAATTACGGCAAGTATCGCAAGAACCACTGGTTCATCGACCTCAAGAAGGAACTGGCCGCGACGCAGGCCGCCATGGCGCAGGTCCGCGTCAAGGCGCAGGGGCCGCATGCCCGCGTCGACACCCTGTCGGGCGGCAACCAGCAAAAGGTCGTCATCGCCCGCTGGCTGAACCACGACATGCAGGTGCTGATCTTCGACGAGCCGACGCGCGGCATCGATGTCGGCGCCAAGGCGGAAATCTATGCGCTGATGCGCGCCTTCACCGAGAAGGGCGGCGCCATCATCATGATCTCGTCCGAACTGCCCGAGGTGATCGGCATGTCCGACCGGGTCTGCGTGTTCCGCTCGGGCGGGATCGTGGCCACGGTCGAGGGCGAGCAGATCGATTCCGAAACCATCATGACCCATGCTACGACCGGGAGAGTTGAACATGTCGCATGACGCAAACACCGGCGCGGCCGGGAAAACCGGCGGCTTCTCGTTTGGCCGCCTGCTGCATTCGCCCCTGGCGCTGCCGCTGATCGGGCTGATCGTCGTCTCGATCCTGATGGGGCTGGCCAGCGACAATTTCTTCAGCCTGAACAATATCCTGAACGTGCTGCGGCAGGTGTCGGTCGTCGGCATCCTTGCGGTCGGCATGACCTTCGTGATCCTGACCGGCGGCATCGACCTGTCGGTCGGCGCGGTCATGGCGCTGGTCGGCACGCTGAGCGCGGGGATGATGGTCAACATGGGCCTGCCCGCGCCGGCGGCGCTGCTTGTCGGGCTGCTGATCGGCCTGGGCATCGGGCTGGCGAACGGCGTGCTGGTCGCCTGGGGCCGGATGCCGGCGATCATCGTGACGCTGGCCACCATGGGCATGGCGCGCGGCCTGGGCCTGATCTATTCCGGCGGCTATCCGATCAGCGGCATCCCCAGCTGGATTTCCTGGTTCGGGGTGGGGCGCATCGGCGTGGTGCCGGTGCCGGTCATCATCATGGTGGTGATCTATGCCGTGGCCTGGGTGCTCTTGCAGCGCACCGCCTTCGGCCGCCATGTCTATGCGCTTGGCGGCAACGAGACCGCGGCGCGGCTTTCCGGCGTCAAGACCCAGCGCGTCAAGCTGGCGGTCTACGGCATCTCGGGCCTGACCTCGGCGCTTGCCGCGGTGATCCTGACCGGGCGGCTGATGAGCGGCCAGCCCAATGCCGGCCAGGGCTTCGAGCTTGACGCCATCGCCGCCGTGGTTCTGGGCGGCACCGCCATCTCGGGCGGGCGCGGGCTGATCCTGGGCACGTTGATCGGCGCGGTGCTGCTGGGCATCCTGAACAACGGTCTGAACCTGATGGGCATCAACCCCTATCTGCAGGACGTCATCAAGGGCGCGATCATCCTGCTGGCCATCTATATCGGGCGCGAATGGCGCTGAGCCCCGCCCAACCCATTCGAAAGACAGGAGAACGGAATGTCTGAATCGCTGGACGGCAAGATCGCCGTCATCACCGGCGCGGCCTCGGGGATCGGGCTGGCCACCACCGAGCGGCTGCTGGATCGCGGCGCCACCGTGGTCATGGCGGACCGCAACCAGGCGGCGCTGGCCGAACTGGCCGCGAAACTGGGCCCGCGCGCGATCCCGCAGGTGACGGACCTGCTGGACAGCGACAGCTGCGCCGCCATGATCCCCGAGGTGCTGGCCAAGGTCGATCACATCGACATCCTCTATTGCAATGCCGGCACCTATATCGGCGGCGACCTGACCGAGACGACGCCCGAGGCGATCGACCGGATGCTGAACCTGAACGTGAACGCGGTGATGAAGAACGTCCACGCGGTCGTGCCGCATATGAGCGCGCGCAAGACCGGCGACATCGTCGTCACCTGCTCGATCGCCGGGCATTTCCCGACCTGGTGGGAGCCGGTCTATTCCGGCTCGAAATGGGCGATCACCAGCTTCGTGCAGGGCATGCGCCGGCAGATGATCCCGCACGGGGTGCGCGTCATGCAGGTCTCGCCCGGCCCGGTGGTCTCGGCGCTGCTGGCCGACTGGCCCGAGGAGAACCTGCGCAAGGCCAGGGAATCCGGCAGCCTGATCGACGCGGAAGAGGTCGCGGATGCGGTCGAATACATGCTGACCCGCAAGCGCACCGTCACCATCCGCGACATGCTGGTGCTGCCGACCAATTTCGACCGCGTCTGACGCCCGGCACCCGGAACGGAGAAGCGCCATGGACCAGTATCTGATCGGCATCGACGTGGGCACCGGCTCGGCCCGGGCCGGGGTCTTCGACCGCGCGGGCCGCCTGCTTGCCACCGCCAAGCGCCCCATCGAGATGCATCGCGAGCGCGGCGTGATCGCCGAACAGTCCAGCGAGCAGGTCTGGCGCGCGGTCTGCGATTCCGTCCGGGACAGCGTGGCCCGCGCCGGGATCGATCCGGCGCAGGTCGCGGGCATCGGCTTCGACGCCACCTGCTCGCTGGTCGTGCGCGGGGCGGGGGATGCGACCTTGCCGGTGGGCGATCCCGCCCATCCCGAGCGCGACATCATCGTCTGGATGGACCACCGCGCCGTCGAGCAGGCCGAGCGCATCAATGCGCAGGGCCATGACGTGCTGAAATATGTCGGCACCCGCATCTCGCCCGAGATGGAGACGCCGAAACTCTTGTGGCTCAGCGAGAACCGGCCCGAGGTCTATGCCGCGGCGGCGCATTTCTTCGACCTGACCGATTTCCTGACCTGGAAGGCGACCGGCGCGCTGGAGCGGTCCGCCTGCACCGTCACCTGCAAATGGACCTATCTGGCGCATGAAGGGCGCTGGGACGCGGATTATTTCCGCCAGATCGGGCTGGGCGATCTGGCCGATGACGGTTTTGCCCGCATCGGCGCCCGCGTCGTCGATCCCGGCACGCTGCTGGGGCAGGGGCTGACCGAGGCCGCGGCCGGGGCCATGGGCCTGCGCCCCGGCATCGCCGTGGCGGCGGGGCTGATCGACGCCCATGCCGGCGGCGTCGGCACGGTCGCGGCCGGGGGCGATGCGACGGCCTGCCTGGGCTATGTCTTCGGCACCTCCTCCTGCACCATGACCACCACGCGCGAGCCGGCCTTCGTGCCGGGCGTCTGGGGCCCCTATTACTCCGCCATGGTGCCCGGCATGTGGCTGAACGAGGGCGGGCAATCCGCCGCCGGCGCCGCCATCGACCAGCTGGTGCAGCTGCATCCCGCCACGGCCGAGGCGACGGCGCTGGCCGAGGCGGCGGGCAAGTCCCTGCCGCAATGGCTGGCCGACCGGGCGCTGGAGCTGGCGGGCGAGGCCAGCGCCGCCGTGCGGCTGGCTGATGAGCTGCATGTGGTGCCCGAATTCCTGGGCAACCGCGCGCCCTTCGCCGATCCTCATGCCCGCGCCGTCATCATGGGGCAGGGGATGGAGACCGGGCCGGATTCGCTGGTCGCGCTTTACGTCGCCGGGATCTGCGGCCTGGGCTACGGGCTGCGGCAGATCATCGAGACCCAGGCGCAGAACGGCGCCCCGGTTCAGACGATCAGCGTCAGCGGCGGCGCCGGCGCGCATCCGCTGACCCGGCAGCTTCTGGCCGATGCCACCGGGCTGCCGGTCGAGGTGACGGAATGCCCCGAGCCGGTGCTGCTCGGCTCGGCCATGCTGGGCGCGGTGGCGGCGGGGCTGTTCCCCGACCTGTTGACGGCCATGCCCGCCATGTCGCGCATCGCCACGCGCTGCGCCCCCGATCCCGCCAGCCGGGCGCGGCAGGACGCGCGCCACGCCGCCTTCCTGGCGCTGCAATCCACGGCGCGGCAGATCCGCACCGCCATGGCGGCGCTGCCGCCGACCTGAACAGGGCGGCCCTGCCGCTGAACCGAACATGCGAGGAACCATGCAATTCTCGGGCAAGACCGTCATCATCACCGGCGCGGGCAAAGGGATCGGCCGCGCCTGCGCGCGCCTGATGGCCGAACGCGGCGCGAAGGTCGTGGCGCTCAGCCGCACCCAGTCCGACCTCGACAGCCTCGCGGCCGAGAGCGGCGCGCGCGGCATCCGCGTCGATCTGGCCGACCCGGCCGCCACCCGTGCCGCCATGGCCGAGGCGGGGACGGCCGATTACCTGATCAACAGCGCCGGCATCAACGTGCTGGAAAGCGTGCTCGACATGACCGAGGCCGGCTATGAGGCGGTGCTGGGCATCAACCTGCGCGCGGCGCTGATCTGCTGCCAGGAATTCGCCCGCGCCCGCCTGGCGGCGGGCGGCGGCGGCGCCATCGTCAACATCACCTCGATCGCCGGCCATCGCGGCTTTCAGGATCACCTGTGCTATGCCGCCTCGAAGGCGGGGCTGGAGGGCGCGACCCGCGTGCTGGCCAAGGAGCTGGGCCCGCATGGCATCCGCGTCAACGCGGTCGCGCCCACCATCACCCTGACCGAACTGGCGGCCGAGGCCTGGTCGGACCCGGCGAAAAGCCAGCCGATGATGGTGCGCCACCCGCTCAATCGCTTCGCCGAGGCCGAGGAGGTCGCGCAAGGCATCGCGCTGCTGCTCTCGGACGACAGCCGCATGGTCACCGGCGCGGTGCTGCCGCTGGATGGGGGTTTCCTCGCCGTCTGACCGGTTCAGGCCGGGGCGTGGAACCGGGGCCGGCCGTCGCGGCTTGTCTTCTGGCGCCAGAACCGGCGCGGGCCGGGGGACAGCCATGCTTGAAGACCTTCACCGCATCTTCCTGGGCGATCAGCAGCTGGGCTTCGCCTGGGAGGTCTTCTTCCGCACCGTCATCATCTATTTCTACACGCTGGCGCTGATGCGCTGGCTGGGCGGGCGCACGGTGGCGCAGCTTTCCATCGTCGAGTTCCTGCTGGTCATCGCCATCGGCTCGGCGGTGGGCGATTCACTGTTCTATCCCGACGTGCCCCTGCTGCCCGCCATGTTCGCCATCTTCCTGGTCGCGGCCTTCAACAAGCTGGTGGACGAGGCGATCCTGTCCTCGGACCTGCTGTCGCGGTTCTTCGAGGGCCGGCCGCGCATCGTCGTCACCGAGGGCCGCGTCCATCACGACCGCCTGCGCCGGCAGGGCATCGGCATGGGCGAGCTTTACGCCAAGCTGCGCGAGAAGGGCGTGGCCGACCTTGCCGATGTCAAGTTCGCCATTCTTGAGGCGGACGGCACCCTTTCGGTGCTGAAGCGCGACCGGGACGGCGCGGCGGGACTCTATCGGCCGCCCGCCCTTCCGCCGGGCGAGATGGCCTGGGCCGACAAGACATGACCGGCACGCGGCGCACCCTCAAGCGGCGGCTCCGCACGGCGCAGCCCTTCTGGGCCGAGACGCCGCATATCTCGGCAGAGCATCGGGCGGCGCCCTCGCAGCGGCGCTGGGACGTGGTGATCGTCGGCACCGGCATTTCCGCGGCGCTGCTGGCCGAGCGGCTGACCCGGCGCAAGCGGCGGGTGCTGCTGGTGGATCGCCGCCAGCCGGTGCGGGGCTCATCGCTCGCCTCGACGGCGATGATCCAGCACGAGATCGACGTGCCGCTGAGCCGGCTCATGCGCCAGATCGGCCCGGACAGGGCGGCACGGGCCTGGCGACGCTCGGTCAAGGCGGTCGAGGAACTGCTGCGCCTGTCGCGCCGCCTGGGCCTCGACTGCCAGATGCAGCGCAAGCGGGCGCTCTATCTTGCCGGGGACGAGATGGGCTTTCGCGCGCTGGAGACCGAGGCGGCGCTGCGGCGCGAGACCGGCATCGCGGCCGAGTTCATCCCCCGCCAGCGCCTGCTCGGGGAATTCGGCATCGACCGCACCGGCGCCATCGTCTCGGCGGCCTCGGCCTCGGCCAATCCGGCGCAATTGACGGCGGGGCTGCTGCGGGTGGCGCAAGCGCGCGGGGCCGAGATCGTCTCGCCCTTCGAGGTCACGGATTTCGCCGAACTGGCGGACGGCGTGGCGCTGGGTTTCTCGACCGGGCGGGTGGTGGTGGCGGGCCATGCGGTGTTCTGCACCGGCTACGAATTCCTGCCGCAGCTCGTCTCGGCGCATCACCGCATCATCTCGACCTGGGCCCTCGCCTCGGCCGAGGGGGTGCGCCATCCGGCCTGGCTGCGGGATTTCCTGGTCTGGGAGGCCGCCGATCCCTACCTGTATTTCCGCACCACGCCCACCGGCCGGATCATCGCCGGCGGCGAGGACGAGGCCAGCCCCGACGCCTATCAGGACCCGGAGAAGCTGCGCCGCAACGCCGCCGAGATCGCCCGCAAGCTGCGCGAGACCTGCGGCATCCGCATCGGCCGCCCGGCCTATCGCTGGGCCGCGGCCTTCGGCGACAGCGACGACGGGCTGCCGATCTTCGACGCGGTGCCGGGCTGCCGGCGCTGCCATGCGGTGATGGGCTTCGGCGGCAACGGCATCACCTATTCCGTCATTGCCGCCGAAGTGACCACGCGGCGCATCGACGGGCACGCCGATCCCGATGCCGACCTCTATCGCTTTCGCTGACTCCGCCGGGCATTGACGGCGCGCGCGGCGGGGGTCAGCTTGCGCGGGCGGGCGGGCGCTTCGCGGCCCGGCAAGCAGCACGCAAGCACGAGGGACGCGCATGACGCAGGACGACTATCCGCGGGGCGAGCCCGCGATCCGCACCACCGCCATGCCGGCGGACACCAACCCGGCGGGGGATATCTTCGGCGGCTGGCTGATGTCGCAGATGGACCTTGCGGCGGGCAATGTCGCCGCCCGGCGGGCGCGGGGGCGCTGCGCCACGGTGGCTGTGGACAGCTTCACCTTTCACCAGCCGGTCAAGGTCGGCGACGAGGTCTCGGTCTTCGCCCGCATCCTGCGCGAGGGGCGCAGCTCGATGCAGCTGCATGTCGAGGCCTGGCGGCGCTCGCGCGAGGGGGTGGAGATGCAGAAGGTCACGCAGGCCACCTTCGTCTTCGTGGCGCTGGATGCGAACGGACGGTCGCGCGAACTCCCACCAGAAAGCTGAGATTTGCCGGGCGAAAGGGCAGTGACGCAATGCGACACCGACTTCGTCGCCTGCGTCCTGCCCGCCGCCCTGACAAGTGAGTTGCATTCCCTGACAGGCGCCGATTACTGTCGGGGGGCGGAACGAAGAACCAACAGAAACAGGGAGCCCGCATCGTGACAGCTGACCCCGGCAACGACGCTTTCGTTGTCTTCGATCACGTCCAGAAAAGCTATGATGGTCAGACGCTTGTCGTCAAGGATCTGAACCTGACCATCGGCAAGGGCGAATTTCTGACCATGCTTGGCCCGTCCGGTTCGGGCAAGACCACCTGCCTGATGATGCTCGCCGGCTTCGAGACCGCGACGCATGGCGAGATTCGCCTGGATGGCAGGAACATCAACGACGTCCCGCCCCACCGGCGCGGCATCGGCATGGTGTTCCAGAACTACGCGCTGTTTCCGCATATGAGCGTGGGCGAGAACCTGTCCTTTCCGCTGGAAGTGCGCGGCATGTCCAAGGAAGAGCGCGAGAGCCGCATCACCCGCGCGCTGGACATGGTGCAGATGGGCCAGTTCAAGAACCGCCGCCCGGCCCAGCTTTCGGGCGGCCAGCAGCAGCGGATCGCGCTGGCCCGCGCGCTGGTCTTCGACCCCAAGCTGGTCCTGATGGACGAGCCGCTGGGCGCGCTCGACAAGCAGCTGCGCGAGCACATGCAGTTCGAGATCAAGGCGCTGCACGACCGGCTGGGCATCACCGTGGTCTATGTCACCCACGACCAGGGCGAGGCGCTGACCATGTCGGACCGCATCGCCGTATTCAACGACGGCCGCATCCAGCAGCTCGCGCCGCCGCCTGTGCTGTATGAGCAGCCCGAGAACAGCTTCGTCGCCGGCTTCATCGGCGAGAACAACGCCCTGCGCGGCACCATCGAGCAGCTTCAGGGCGACAAGGCGCTGGTGCGGCTGGGCAATGGCGAGCTGATCGACGCCACCGCCGTGAACATCCGCGAAAGCGGCCGGCCGACCACCGTCTCGATCCGGCCCGAGCGGGTCGAGTTCAAGCCGGACCTCATGCCGGCCGGCGCCCATACCATCGAGGCGCAGGTGCGCGACGTGATCTATATGGGCGACATCCTGCGGGCGCGGCTGCATGTCGCCGGCCAGGACGATTTCGTGATGAAATACCGCAATACGCTGGGCCAGGTGAAACTGTCGCCCGGCGAGACGATACGGATCGGCTGGCATCCCGAGGACGCCCGCGCCCTCGATCCGGTCTGAGTGTGCATCGAGCAAGAAACCAGGGAGTTATGATGAAACGCACGCTGATACTGACCACTGCGCTGATCGCCGTCGCGGCCGCGGCCCAGGCGCAGGACAAGCAGGTCAACCTGCTGTCCTGGGGCGGCGCCTACGGCATGAGCCATGTCGAGGCCTATGCCAAGCCCTTCGAGGCCAAGACCGGCATCAAGGTCCAGGTCTCGGATGCCGACAACCCCGCGACCCCGGTCAAGGCGCAGGTCGAGGCGGGCAATGTCTCGATCGACGTGGCCTCGGTCGAATATGCCGATGCCGTGCGGCTTTGCGACGAGGGCCTGCTGGAAGAGATCGATCCGGCGATCCTGACCCCCGCCGCCGACGGCACCCCGGCCGCCGAGGATTTCATCGAGGGCGCGATTACCGACTGCTTCGTCGGCACGGACGTCTATTCGATGATCCTGGCCTATGACGACACGAAGTTCCCGGATGCCAAGCCGGCCGGCGCGGCGGATTTCTTCGACACGGCCAAGTTCCCCGGCAAGCGCACCATGCGCAAGGGCGCCAAGTTCAACCTGGAATTCGCCCTGATGGCCGACGGCGTCGCGCCCGATCAGGTCTATGAGGTGCTGGGCACGCCCGAGGGCGTCGACCGCGCCTTCGCCAAGCTCGACAGCATCAAGAACAACGTGATCTGGTGGGAAGCCGGCGCCCAGCCGCCGCAACTGCTGGCCGATGGCGAGGTCTCGATGGCCTTCGCCTTCAACGGCCGGATCTTCAACGCCGCCCAGCAGGAGGGCAAGCCCTTCAATATCGTCTGGGACGGCCAGATCTACGAGATGGAGGGCTGGGTGATGCCGAAGGGCGCACCGAACCCCGAGGCCGCGAAGGAGTTCATCGCCTTCTCGACCGCGCCCGAGCAGCAGGCCCGCGCCGCCGAGTTCATCAGCTACGGTCCGCCGCGCGTCTCGGCCGCCGCGCTGGTCGGCAATATCGAGGGCACCGAGGTGCCGATGGGGCCGAACCTGCCCACCTATGCCGAGAACCTCGAAAACGCGCTGGCCTCGAATCTCGACTTCTGGGTCGATCACGACGCCGAGCTGCAAGAGCGGTTCAACGCCTGGCTGGCGTCGAACTGATGCGATTGCCGCGGCGGGCATCGTCCCGCCGCGGCCCGCCGAAAGCCCGAACGGGCCAAAGAACGGCCAGAGAGCCGAAACACCAACGGGAGTAAATCATGAAAACCACTCTGATCCTGACCTCGGCGCTGTGCAGCCTCGGTCTGGCGGCCCATGCCCAGAACAAGGAGGTCAACGTCGTCTCCTGGGGCGGTGCCTATGAAAGATCGCAGGTCGAGGCCTATAACATTCCGTTCGCCGAACAGACCGGCATCAAGGTGAACATGCTGGCCGCCGACAACCCGGCCACGCCGCTGAAGGCGCAGGTCGAGGCGGGCAACGTCACCGGCGACGTCTTCGATATCGAGGTCTCGGACGCGATCCGGCTTTGCGACGAGGGCGCGCTGGTCGAGATCGATCCCGCCATCCTGCCGGCCGCGCCGGACGGCACGCCCGCCACCGAGGACTTCATCCCCGGCGCATTGCAGGAATGCGCCGTGGCCAACATCTTCTGGGGCACGGTCATCGCCTTCGACACCACGAAATTCGAGGGCGAGAAACCCTCCACCGCGGCGGATTTCTTCGACACCGCCAAGTTCCCGGGCAAGCGCGGCCTGCCCAAGAACCCCAAGCGCACCCTGTATCTGGCGCTGATCGCCGACGGCGTGGCGCCCGACCAGATCTATGAGGTGCTGGGCACGCCCGAAGGCGTCGACCGCGCCTTCGCCAAGCTCGACACCATCAAGCGCGACGTGGTCTGGTGGGAGGCCGGCGCCCAGCCGGTGCAGCTGCTGGCCGATGGCGAGGTGGTGATGGCGACCGGCTATAACGGCCGTTTCTTCGACGCCATGGTCGGCGAGGGCAAGCCCTTCGAGATCATCTGGGACGGGCAATACATGGACATGGACATGTTCGTCATTCCCAAGGGCTCGCCCAATCCCGAGGCGGCGCTGGAATACCTGAAATTCGCCACCGCCACCGAACAGCTGGCCAATCAGGCGAAATACATCGCCTATGGCCCGTCGCGGCAAAGCTCGGCGGCGCTGGTCGGGCTGTATCAGGACGGCAAGACCGAGATGGGGCCGCATATGCCGACCAATCCCGAATACATGCAGACCGCGGTCATGGACGACCCGGAATTCTGGGCCGACCACTCGGCCGAGCTGGCCGAGCGTTTCAACGGCTGGCTCGCCAACTGACCTCTGAATCGTGCCGCGGCCCGCTGGTTCGGGCCGCGGCTTCCGACCAAGGATTGCCTGACGAAGGACCCAGATGGCCAAAGCCCTTGACCCCCATGCCGCGATCGTGACCGAGGCCGGCGGCCTCGACGAAGGCGGAACGCTGAGAACCGCCGACGGCCGCCCGCTGAAGTCTGCGCTTGCGCGCAGCTCGCGCCGGGCGCGGCGGCGCGCCTTCCTGCTGGTGCTGCCGCTTTTGCTGTTCGTCCTGATCACCTTCGTGATGCCGATCGGGCAGATGCTGCAGCGGTCGGTCAAGAACGAAGGCTTTTCGGCCAACATGCCGCAGCTGACCGCCTGGTTCCACGACAACCCGCGCGGCACCGAGCCCGACGATGCCGCCTGGGCGGCGCTGGCCGCCGACCTGACCGCCGCCGCCCAGGCGCGCACCGTGGGCGTGGTCGGCACCCGCATCAATTACGACATGCCGGGCACGCGTTCGCTGTTCACTTCGGCCGGGCGGCAGGCGCGCGGCGGCATCGAGCCGCCCTATCGCGAGGCGATCCTGGACATGGACGCCAGATGGGGCAACCCGCGGCTGTGGTCGGTGATGCGCGAGGCTTCCTCGCCCTATACCACCAACTTCTACCTCGCGGCGGTGGACCGCACCCGGGACGAGCAGGGCAACATCACTGCCGCCCCGGCGCAGCAGCAGATCTACGGCAAGCTGTTCCTGCGCACATTCTGGCTGTCGCTGGTCATCACCTTCACCACCTTCCTGCTGGGCTTTCCGATCGCGCATCTGCTGGCCACCCTGCCGATGCGGCAGTCGAACCTGCTGATGATCCTGGTGCTGCTGCCGTTCTGGACCTCGCTTCTCGTCAGGACCACGGCCTGGATCGTGCTGTTGCAGCAGCAGGGCGTGGTCAACGACGTGCTGGTCTGGCTGGGGGTGATCGGCAACAACCAGCGGCTGCAGATGATCTTCAACCAGACCGGCACGATCATCGCCATGACCCATATCCTGCTGCCCTTCATGATCCTGCCGCTCTATTCGGTGATGCGCACCATCAATCCCAGCTACGTGCGCGCCGCGCGCAGCCTGGGCGCGACCAGCTGGACCGCCTTCCGCCGCATCTATTTCCCGCAGACCCTGCCGGGGCTGGGGGCGGGGGCGCTTCTGGTCTTCATCCTGGCGGTGGGCTATTACATCACCCCCGCGCTGGTCGGCGGCTCGTCGGGCCAGCTGATCTCCAACATGATCGCGATGCACATGACGCAGACGCTGAACTGGTCCATGGCGGCCGCGCTGGCGGCGCTGCTTTTGGGCGGGGTTCTGATCCTCTACTGGGTCTATGACCGGCTCGTCGGCATCGACAACCTGAAACTGGGATAACGGCCATGGCGCTTCCAACCTACGCATCGCCGCTGGAAAAGGTCTGGCACTACACCTATCTGGCGATCTGCGGCGCGATCTTCTTCTTCCTGATCGCGCCCATCGTGGTGATCATCCCGCTAAGCTTCAATGCCGAGCCCTATTTCACCTTCACCGACCGGATGCTGTCCTTCGACCCAGACGGCTATTCGCTGCGCTGGTATGACAGCCTGCTGACCTTCGGCATGGCGCGGCCGGACGCGCCGCGCGACCTGAACTGGTGGGCGGATGCCTGGCGGAACGCGAAATGGGTGAACGCGGCGAAAAGCTCGATCATCATCGGCTTCTTCTCGACCATCCTCGCCACCGTGCTGGGCACGCTGGCGGCGCTGGGGCTGTCGCGGCCCGAGATGCCCTATCGCCGCGCGATCATGGCGATGCTGATCTCGCCCATGATCGTGCCGATCATCATCACCGCGACGGGGATGTTCTTCTTCTACTCGAACCCCTGCGAGCCGCTGACCTGGATCGGGCTGAACCCCGGTTGCGGCAAGCTGGCCGGCACCTATCTGGGCGTGATCCTGGCCCATGCCACGCTGGGCATCCCCTTCGTCATCATCACGGTGACGGCGACGCTGATCGGGTTCGACCAGTCGCTGAACCGTGCGGCGGCCAGCCTGGGGGCGAACCCGCGCACCACCTTCTTCCGCATCACCATGCCGCTGATCCTGCCGGGGGTGATCTCGGGGGCGCTGTTCGCCTTCGTGACCTCGTTCGACGAGGTGGTGGCGGTGCTGTTCATCGCCGGGCCCGACCAGCAGACCATCCCGCGCCAGATGTGGAACGGCATCCGCGAGCAGATCTCGCCCGCCATCCTCGCCGTGGCGACGCTGCTGGTGATCTTCTCCATCGCGCTGCTCACCACCGTCGAGCTGCTGCGGCGAAGATCCGAACGGCTGCGCGGCGTGACGCCGAGGTGATGCCGGACGCCGCCCTTCGGGGCGGCGTTTGCGCATCAGGGCAGGGCGGCAAGCCAGAACCAGACCGTCAGCATCGACAGGCCCGTCGCCACCAGCACCGCCGAGGCCGAGACGCGCTTGGCCACCCCGTAAAGCGCGGCGAAGAGATAGGCGTTGACCCCCGGCGGCATGGCGGCCGTCACCACGGCCGAGCGCATCTCGGCCATGCTCAGCGCGAAGATCCGACCCAGCCCGAAGGTCACCGCCGGATGCAGCAGCAGCGAGATGCAGCAGCACATCGCGATGGCCCGCGTCTCGCCCTCGGGGCGGTAGCGATAGAGCACGCCGCCCAGCCCGAACAGCGCCGCCGGCAGCGCGGCGCTGGACATCATCCTGACCGCCGCCCAGAAGCCCTCGGGCATGACCAGCCCGGCCTGGGTCAGCAGGTTCATGGCAAAGCCGCCGAGGATGCCGATGACCAGCGGCGTGTGCAGCACGCCCGACAGCGCCCGCAGCGCCACCCCGCCCACGGACAGGTTCTGGCCCCGGGCCCGGGCGAATTCCATCGCGGTGATGCCGAAGGTGTAAAGCAGCGGCGAATGCACCGAGATGATGGTGAAGTTGCCCAGCACCGCCTCGGGCCCATAGGCGCGCTCGGTGATCGGCACCCCCAGAAGCAGCGAATTCGAGAACAGGCAGACGAAGCCGATGGCGATGGCGTCCTCGACGGGCCGCTTCAGCCAATAGACCGACAGGCCGGTCCCCAGCGCAAAGGACAGAAGCGCGCCGCTGTAGAAGGCCAAGAGCAGCAGCGGGTTGTAGTTCGCCCCCAGGTCCAGCCGGGCGATGGCGCCGAACAGCAGCACCGGCAGGGCGAAGTTCTGCGCAAAGCGCATGACGCCGTCGACCGCCACCTCGGTCAGCCATCTGCGCCAGCAGACCAGATAACCGAAGCCAACCACCAGAAAGACCGGCAGGATGACGTCGAAAAGGGCGGTCATATCAGCTCGATCCGCATGCCGTCATGGGCGGGAACGACATTCTCGGGCGTCTCGCGCATGACGGCGTCGTAATCCAGATCCACATGCATGTTGGTGATCACGCCCCGCGCGCAGCCCGAACGCGCGATCCATTCCAGCGTCAGCGCCAGATGGGCATGGCTGGGATGCGGGATGCGGCGCAGCGCGTCGCAGATGAACACCTCGCAGCCTGTGATCGTGCTCCAGGCTTCCTCGGGGATCGCCAGCACATCGGGCAGGTAGACCAAGCTCTGCTCGATCCCGCCGATGCGGAAGCCGAGCGCATTCATGTCGCCGTGGTTGACCTCGAAAGGCGCCAGCTCGATGCTGCCGCCCGCGCCGTCGATGGCGAAAGGGCCGCGGATCGGCTGCAGGTCGCAGATCGGCGGATAGGACGAACCGGGCGGCGTCTCGAAGATATAGCCGAAGCGGGTCTTCAGCGCCGCCGCGGTCGGCAGGTCGGCCCAGACCGGCATTCGGCGGCGCATGTTGAAGACGATCTGCCGCAGGTCGTCGATGCCGTGGATATGGTCGGCATGGGCATGCGTATAGACGACCGCGTCCAGCTCACCGACCTCGGCATCCAGCAGCTGCGGCACCAGGTCGGGCCCGGTGTCGATCAGCAGCCGCGTCACCCCGTCATGGCCATGGCGCTCGACCAGAAGCGAGCAGCGCCGGCGGCGGTTGCGCGGGTTCGCCGGATCGCATTCGCCCCAGCGGTTGCCCAGCCGGGGCACGCCGCCCGAAGAGCCGCAGCCCAGGATGGTGGCCCGGATCATGCCGCGGCCTTGCGAAACAGCCGTTCGAAATTCTGCGTGGTGAGGCTGGCGAACGCGTCTTCCGTCATGCCCAGCAGCCCGGCGCCGACCCGGGCGGTATGGGCGACAAAGGCCGGCTCGTTGCGCTTGCCGCGATGGGGCGGCGGGGCAAGATAGGGGGCGTCGGTCTCGACCAGGATGCGGTCGGCCGGCGCGGCGGCAAAGATCTCGCGGATCTCGGTCGAGCGCGGGAAGGCGGCGATGCCGGACATGGACAGGTAGAAACCCAGGTCCAGCGCCGCCCGCGCGAGGTCCCGCCCGCTGGTATAGCAATGCATGACCCCGGTGAAGGCGCCGGCGCGATGCTCCTCGGTCAGGATGCGGGCCATGTCCTCGTCCGCATCGCGGGAATGGACGATCAGCGGCAGACCGGTGCGGCGCGCCGCCTCGATATGGATGCGCAGGCTTTCGGCCTGCATGGCGGCGCTGTCGGCGGTGTAGTGGTAGTCGAGCCCGGTCTCGCCGATGCCGACGAAACGCGGATGGCGCGACAGAAGGACCAGGTCCTCGACCGTGGCCAGCGGCTCCTCGGCGGCATACATCGGATGGGTGCCTGCGGCATAGAACACGCCGGGATGGGCTTCTGCGATGGCGCGCACGGCCGGTTCGTTGCGCAGCCGGGTGCAGATCGTGACCATGCGGGTGACGCCCGCGGCGCGGGCGCGCGCGACCAGCTCGGCCTGCTCGCCCTCGAAATCGGGGAAGTCCAGGTGGCAATGGCTGTCCACCAGGAGGGGAAGGTCGGGTTCGGACATCGGCAGGGTTCCGTCAGACGGCGGGCTGGTTTGCAAGCCCGATCAGCATATCCATCACCAGCGCGGAAGGGTCAAGGTTGACCGCCCGCCCGGCGCGGGCCCGCGCGGAAAGCTCGGCCTGGGCGCCGGCCCAAAGCCGGGCCGCGGCCGGGTCGGGGGCGATGCGGCCAAGCACCTCGGCCTCGCCTTCTGCCGCCTCGGGCAGGGGCGCGCCCAGCAGCCCGGTGCGCGCGGCGCGGGTCAGGAAACGGTCGAGCAGGGTGACGACCAGATCGAAGGGATCGCCCTCGGCGCCCGCGCGCCCGGCGGCGAGCTCGGCCAGGGCGGCGGCGGCGCGGCGATCCATTCGCGGATGATCGGCGAAAAGGCCGGTGATGCGCTGATAGACCGCCAGCCCGTCCTGGCCGGCCAGCCGCAGCGCCTCGCCGATCGAGCCGCCGGACAGCGCGGAGAGCCGCGCCGCATCGTGATCGAGCCCCAGATCCTGCAGCACCCGGGCCATGTCTGCGGGATCCAGCGGATGCAGCCGCAATTCGCGGCAGCGCGAGCGGATGGTCGGCAACAGCCGGGCAGGCTGGTGCGCGACCAGCAGGATCGTGGCCTCGTGGGGCGGCTCCTCCAGCAGTTTCAGCAGCGCATTGGCGGCGGCCTGGTTCATCTCGTCGGCGGCGTCGATGATGGCGATGCGGCGCCCGCCCTCGGCGGCGCTCATGTGGAAGAACCCCTGAAGGCGGCGGATCTCGTCCACGGTGATCTCGGCCCGCAGGCGCAGGGTCTTTTCATCGACCGGGCGCCGGACCAGGTGCAGCCGCGGCTCGGAAAGCGCGCGGATGCGGCGCACCGCCGGATCGTCGGACGAGGCGGTCAGGTCGGGCGACGCGGCCCCGCTCAGCAGCCATTTCGCGATGCCCCAGGCCAGCGTGGCCTTGCCGGTGCCGCGCGGGCCCGAGATCAGCCAGGCGTGGTGCAGCCGGTGCGCCCGGGCGGCGGCGAGGAAATCCGCCACCGCCGCGTCCTGGCCGACGACCCGCGCCGCCTCGCGCGGGTGCGGCGCGCCGGGCACGCGGTCGGGCTCGGGAAGCGGCTCGTCGGTCATGCCGGGCCCTCGACGGACAGGGCGGCAAGCACGCGGGCGGCGACCTCATCCTCGCTGCCGCTGCCATCGATCACATGAATGCGCCCGGGGGCCTCGGCGGCGAGCGCCAGGAACCCCTCGCGCAGCCGGCGCTGGAAGGCGAGGCCCAGCGTCTCGAACCGATCCTCGATGCCGCCGCGCGCCTGGCCGCGGGCGAGGGCGACCTCCGGGTCGATGTCGATGATGAAGGTCCGGTCCGGCTCGATGCCGATGGTCAGGCGGTGCAGCTCCTCGACCAGATGGCGCAGGTCGGCCCGGGCAAGGCCCTGATAGACGCGGCTGGAATCGGCGAAGCGGTCGGTGACGATCCAGGCGCCGCGCGCCAGGGCCGGTCGTATCAGCCGCTCGACATGGTCGCGGCGGGCGGCCGTGAACAGCAGCAGTTCCGTTTCGGGGGACCAGCGTTCGCCCCGGCCCTCGACCAGCAGGCGGCGGATTTCCTCGGCGCCCTCGCTGCCGCCGGGTTCGCGGGTCAGCAGCGTCTCGGTGCCGCGCGCGTTCAGCACCTGCGCCAACCGCCGCGCCTGGGTGGATTTGCCCGATCCGTCGATGCCCTCGAAACTGATGAACATGCGCTGGAATCGGCCTCAGTTGCGCACCGACTGGATCGCGCGCTCGCCCAGGCGGAAGGCCGCGCTTTGCATGCGGCCGAAGACGCCGCTGCGGGCCACATCGGTGGCGGCAAGCAGCGGCAGGCGGGACTGGCCCGCGCCGGGAATGTCCACGATCAGTTCGCCGAGCTGGTCGCCCTTGGTGATCGGCGCCTCGATCGGGCCCCGGAAAACCGCCTCGGCCTTGACGCCGGAGCGCGAGCCGGCGGGGATCAGCACCCGGACGCCGTCCCTGGTGGTCAGGCCGACGCGGCTCTTTTCGCCCAGCCAGACCGGGGCCTGGGTCACGATCTCGTCCTTGGGAATAATGGTGCGCATGGTGAACTGGCGATAGGCCCAGTTCACGATCCGCTCGGATTCCTCGGCCCGGGCCTTTTCGCTGGGCAGGCCGGTGATCACGAAGACGATGCGCCGGTCGCCCTGCACGGCAGAGCCGACGAGCCCGTAGCCCGCCTCCTGCGTGTGGCCGGTCTTGAGTCCGTCGGCCTTCCAGTCGCCCGTGCCCAGGCGCAGCAGCGGATTGCGGTTGTTCGCATTCGAGGGCACCCGGCCCTTGTAGTTGTATTCCGTGAGCGCGAAGTTCTTGTAAAGCTCGGGAAACTCGGTGATCAGCCGGGTGGCGAGCAGGCCGAGGTCGTGCATCGACATCCGGTGCTGCGGATCCGGCCAGCCCGAGGAATTGGTGAAATGCGAATCCATCATGCCAAGCTGGCGTGCGCGTTCGTTCATCAGCCGCGCAAAGGCCTCTTCGGTGCCGGCCAGCCCCTCGGCCACGACGACGCAGGCGTCGTTGCCCGAGTTGATGATGATGCCGTGGATCAGGTCTTCGACCGTGGGGCGGTCGGCGGGCTCGACGAACATCTTCGAGCCGCCCATCTGCCAGGCCTTGGTCGAGACGGGAAAGGTCGTGTCCATCGCCACCCGGCCTTCATGCAGCGCCTCGAACAGCATGTTCAGCGTCATCAGCTTGGACATCGAGGCCGGCGGCAGCGGCTCGTCGGCATTCTTCTCCATCAGCACGGTGCCGGTCGCCACGTCGTAGACCCAGGCCGCCCGGGCATTGGTGTCGAAGGCCTGCGCCGGCAGCGCCAGGACCATGAGCAGGGCGAAGATGCGGAACGTCAGAGCGCGCATGGATTGTCCTTGACCTGTCGCGTTTGCGCCATGGTTAGCGCAGCGGGCCCGAACCCGCAACGCCGCAGGGCCGCCTGTGCCGGGCAAGTGAACCGCCGGCGCGGGCCTAGTAGCTGCGGATCAGCCCGACGAGGCGGCCCTGGATGCGCACCTTGTCCTCGGGCAGCACCCGGGTCTCGTAGGCGGGGTTCGCCGCCTCGAGCGCGATCATGCCGCCCTTGCGGCGATAGCGTTTCAGCGTCGCCTCGGATCCTTCGACCAGGGCGACGACGATGTCGCCGTTCTCGGCCGTGTCCTGTTCGCGGATCACCACAACGTCGCCGTCGTTGATCCCCGCCTCGATCATCGAATCGCCGCGCACCTCCAGCGCGTAATGCCGATCTTGGCCGGAGAGCATCGAGCCCGGCACGGCGATGTGATGCGAGACCTCGGAGATCGCCTCGATCGGGACGCCGGCGGCGATGCGGCCCATCACAGGCAGTTCCACGGCGGAAACGGCAATCTCCATCGCGCCGCGCGGCAGCGGCGCCGGGCGGTCGGGCGCGTCCCCGTCGATCACCCGCGGCTGGAAGCCGGGGCCCTTGCTGAGGCTGTCGGGCAGGCGGACGATTTCCAGCGCCCGGGCGCGATGCGGCAGGCGGCGGATGAATCCGCGTTCCTCAAGGGCGGTCACGAGGCGATGAATTCCCGATTTCGAGCGCAGGTCCAGCGCGAGTTTCATTTCGTCGAACGAGGGCGGCACCCCGTCGCGAGCCATCCGCGCCTGAATGAATTCAAGAAGCTGGATCTGTTTCTTCGTCAGCATGTTCTGCCCCCGATCTGCTGCGGCCGCCATCATGTTCATTGAATGTTCTAGCGCGGCCAATCCCTTGCGTCAATCTTTATGGCGATTCGGGTAAACTTCGGGTTAACCGGCTAGAGCGGCAGGTAGCCCATGCGCTCGCCCGCCTTGCGGGCCGGGTCGCCGGCGGGGCGGATCAGCAGGGCATCGGCCTCGGCCAGCAGCCACAGCCGGGCGGAATCCTGGTCGGGGAAGGGTTCGATGCCGGGCAGGCCGTCGCCGGGCGAGAGCCGGGCGCGCAGGTAATGCTGGCGGTCGCCCTCGGGCGGCAGGTCGCGGGTCAGCACGGCCTGCAGGGGGTCGGGCCCGGGCGGCAGGCCCTGCATGGCGCGGATCAGCGGCTGCATGAAGAGTTTCGCGCAAACCACGGCAGAGACCGGATTTCCCGGCAGACCCAGCATGGCCGCATCGCCCATGCGCCCGGCCATCAGCGGCTTGCCGGGGCGCATGGCCAGCTTGTAGAAGCTGCGCTCCATCCCGAGATCGGCCGAGACCTTGGCGATCAGGTCGTGATCGCCGACCGAGGCGCCGCCGATGGTCACGATCAGGTCGCAGCCCTCGGCCTCGGCGAAACGGTCGCGCAGGCTTTCCTCGGTGTCGCGGGCCAGCGGCAGGACCATGGGCTCGGCCCCGGCCTCGCGCGCCAGCGCGGCGATGGCAATGTCGTTCGAGCTGATGATCTGGCCCGGCGCCGGGTCCGAGCCGGGGCGCACCAGTTCGTCGCCGCCGGCCAGCACGGCGACGCGCGGCCGGCGCGCGACCGTCAGCCGCGGCACGTTCATCGCCGCGAGCAGCGCCAGATCGGCAGGGCGCAGCGGCCGGGCGGGCTGAAAGGCGGAACCTTCCGAGAAATCATTGCCCTGGCGGCGGATGTTCAGGTTGGGCCCGACCTCGGTGACGGTGATGCGGTCGCCGTCGCGGGTGACGATCTCCTGCATGACCACACGGTCGTAACCGGCGGGAACCGGCGCTCCGGTGAAGATGCGGATGGCGCTGCCGGGGGGCGTCTCGCCCGCATAGGGCACGCCCGCCGCCGCCGTGCCGATCACCGCCAGCGGCCCGGGCAGATCCGCCGAGCGCAGCGCATAGCCATCCATGGCCGAGGCGTCGAAGGGCGGTTGCGTCAGCCGGGCGATACCCGGCGCGATCATGGCGCGGCCGAGCGCCTGTTCCAGCGCCACCTGTTCGGGCTCGGGCGGCCGGGCAAGGGCCAGGACGCGGGCGCGGGCTTCTTCGACGCTGATCATTCTTCCCCCTCAGGGCGCGCGGAAGTCGCCCGATTTGCCGCCGGTCTTGGAGAGCAGGCGGATGCCTTCGATGCGCATGTCCTTCTGCGCGGCCTTGAGCATGTCATAGACGGTCAGGCAGGCGGTCGAGACGGCGGTCAGCGCCTCCATCTCGACGCCGGTCTTGCCGGCCGTTCGGACGGTGGCGGTGACGCGGATGCCGGGCAGAGCCGGATCGGCCGCCAGATCGACCGAGACCTTGGTGATCGGCAGCGGATGGCAAAGCGGGATCAGGTCGGCGGTGCGCTTGGCGCCCATGATGCCGGCCAGCCGCGCCACGCCCATCACGTCGCCCTTGGCCGCGCCGTCCTGCGCCAGCGCCAGCGTCTCGGGCGCCATGATGACCAGGCCCTCGGCCACCGCCTCGCGCGCGGTCTCGGGCTTTTCGGAGACATCGACCATATGCGCCTGGCCTTGGGCGTCGAAATGCGTCAGGCTCATGCCGCGAGGCCCAGGATCTGCCGGGTGGCGCCGGTCACGTCGGCCTGCCGCATCAGGCTTTCGCCGATCAGGAAGCGCCGGACCCCGGCCTCGGCCATGCGGTCCAGTTCGGCGGGGGTGAACAGCCCGCTTTCGCAGACTAGGTCGCGGCCGGTCGGCACATGCGGCGCCAGTTCCAGCGTCACGTCCAGGCTGACCTCGAAAGTCTTGAGGTTGCGGTTGTTCACGCCGATCAGCGGCGATTTCAGACGCAGCGCACGGTCCAGTTCCTCGCGGTCGTGGACCTCGACCAGCGCGTCCATACCCCAATGGATGGCCGCGTCCTCGAGTTCGGCGGCCAGCGTGTCGTCGACCGAGGCCATGATGATCAGGATGCAATCGGCACCCCAGGCGCGGGCCTCGGCCACCTGATAGGTGTCATAGAGGAAATCCTTGCGCAGCGCCGGCAGGCCGCAGGCATCGCGCGCGGCGGTCAGGAATTCGGGCGCGCCTTGGAAACTGGGGGCGTCGGTCAGCACCGAAAGGCAAGCGGCCCCCCCGGCTTCATAGGCGCGGGCCAGCGCCGGCGGGTCGAAATCCGGGCGGATCAGACCCTTGGAGGGGCTGGCCTTCTTGATCTCGGCGATCAGCGCATGGCCGGTCGCGGCCTTCGCGGCCAGCGCGCGGGCAAAGCCGCGCGGGGCCGAGGCGGCGCGGGCGGCAGCCTCGACGCCCGACAGCGGCCGGGCGGCCTTGGCGGCGGCGATTTCTTCCAGCTTGTAGGCCTTGATGCGGTCGAGAATGTCCATGACGTCGGTTTACCCCGCGGCGGCGGTTTCGGAAAGGGCCCAGTCGATCACAGGCTCGCCCCGCGCCCGCAGCCAGTCGTTCACCCGGCTGAACGGGCGCGAGCCGAAGAAGCCGCGCCGCGCTGAAAGCGGCGAGGGATGCGCGCTTTCGATCACCAGGTCCTGCGGGCGCGGCAGTCCGGCCAGCGCCTTCTGCGCATGGGCACCCCAGAGGATGAAGGCCAGCGGGCGCTGCCGCTGCGCGCGGGTGACGGCCTGACGCGCCAGCTTCTCCCAGCCCCATTTCGCATGGGCCCCGGCCTGTCCGGGCAGCACCGAAAGCGAGGTGTTGAGCAGCAGCACCCCCTGCCGCGCCCAATGGCTCAGGTCGCCGTTCGGGGGCGCGGCGCCGATATCCTCGCGCAGCTCGGCATAGATGTTCTTCAGCGAGCGCGGCAGCGCGGTTTCCGGCGTGACCGAAAAGGCCAGCCCGTTGGCATGGCCGGGCGTCGGATAGGGGTCCTGGCCCAGGATCACCACCCGCACCTGCTCGGGCGGGGTCAGCTCCAGCGCGGCGAAGACGCGGGCGGGGCCGGGCAGCCAGTCGCGCTGCGGCAGCCGGGCGGCGATGGTCGGCCAATCCTGCTGAAAGAATGGCAGATCGGCCCAGGCGCGAGGGACGGCGGCGGGTTCAGTCATGAGCTTCCGGCGCGCCGACCTCGGCCGCCAGCGCGGCCAGCTTGGCCTTGGCCTTGCCGCTGTCGATGGCGTCGCGGGCGATCTCGGCGCCCTCGCGCAGGTCGCCGGCCTTACCCGCGATCAGCAGCGCCGCGGCGGCGTTCAGCACCACCGCGTCGCGATAGGCGCCCGGCGCGCCGTCCAGCAGCGCCCGCAGCGCCGCGGCGTTCTGCGCCGGATCGCCGCCCAGGATCGCCTCGAACGGATGCACCGGCAGGCCGGCATCCTCGGGCGATATCTGGAACTCGGTGATCTCGCCGTCCTTCAGCTGCGCCACCCAGGTCGGCTCGGCGATCGAGATCTCGTCGGTGCCGTCGCCGCCATGCACCAGCCAGGCGGCCTCGCTGCCCAGCTCGCGCAGCGTCTCGGCCATCGGCCGGTTCCAGACCCGGTCGAAGGTGCCGGTCAGCTGCCGCCGCACCCCGCCGGGATTGGTCATCGGCCCCAGCAGGTTGAAGATCGTCCGCGTGCCCAGTTCCGCCCGCGCCGGGCCGACATGGCGCATGGCGGGATGATGCACCGGCGCCATCATGAAGCAGATGCCGGTGGCGGCCAGCGCCCGCTCGGCGATCTCGGGGGTGGACATGACGTTCAGCCCCAGATGGGTCAGCGCATCGGCCGAGCCCGATTTCGAGGACAGGTTGCGGTTGCCATGCTTGGCGACCGGCACGCCGGCGCCCGCGACCACGAAGGCCGTGGCGGTCGAGATGTTCAGCGTGCCCTTGCCGTCGCCGCCGGTGCCGACGATGTCCATGGCGCCCGCGGGGGCCTTGATGCGGTTCATCCGTGCGCGCATGGCGCGGGTGGCGGCGGCCATCTCCTCGACCGTCTCGCCGCGCACGCGCATCGCCATCAGCAGCCCGCCGATCTGGGCGGGGGTGGCCGCGCCCTCGAACAAGGCGCCGAAGGCCGCCTCGGCCTCGGTGCCGGTCAGCGGCCGGCTGGCGGCCAGGCCGATCAGCGGCCGGATGTCGGTGACGGCGGCGCTCATGCCGCAGCGCCCAGGTTCTGGCAGCGGCGCAGGAAGTTGCGGATCATGTCGTGGCCGTATTCCGAGGCGATGCTTTCGGGGTGGAACTGCACGCCCTCGACCGGCAGGGTCTTGTGCACCAGCCCCATGATGGTGCCGTCGGCGGCGGTGGCGGTGACGCGCAGGCAGTCGGGCAGGCTTTCCGGCTCGACCGTCAGCGAGTGATAGCGCGTCGCGGTCAGGGGCGAGGGCAGGCCGGCGAAGACCCCGGTGCCGTCATGGCTGATCGCGTCGGTCTTGCCATGCACGATGCGCGAGGCGCGCACCACCTTGCCGCCGAAGGCCTCGCCGATGGCCTGATGGCCCAGGCAGACGCCGAACAGCGGCACGCCCCTTTCCGCCGCCGCCTTGATCAGCGGCACGATGATGCCGGCATGGGCCGGATCGCAGGGCCCGGGCGAGATGACGATGCCCTGTGCGCCCATCTCCAGCGCCTCCTCGACGGAAAGCACGTCGTTGCGGCGCACGACCACATCCGCCCCGGCCTCGCCCATGTAATGCACGAGGTTCCAGGTGAAGCTGTCGTAATTGTCGATGAGCAGGATCATGGCGGGGCCTTGCATTGGGGGGTGAACCCCGGAAAATCTGCGGCTATAGATGGGCTAAAGCCTTGCGGTGGGTCAAGCCCGCGGGCAAGAAAAACCGGCGTGAAAGCCAAGGGCGGGACGGTCGAGGCATGGCAAGAGGGTTCGCGACGGGTCTGGTTCATGGCGTGCTGGTCTGCGGCGCCGCGTTGGCCGCGCTGTCGCTGGCCCTGCCGCAGCCGCCGCGCCCGGCCCCGCTGCCCGCCGCCGGCGAAAGCGGGGAGAGGGAGCCGACCGCCGAGGCCGTCGAGGCGCCGGCAATCCCGGCGCCGGAGCCGTCGAAACCGCCCGCCGATCCGGCCTCTGTCGAGCCGCCTGCCGAGGCAGCCGCAACCGAGGGGTCGGAACCCGTTCGACCGGGAACGCCCGGCGAGGCAGCGGCCGGGCCGGGCGCCGCCACCTCGCTCTCGGTGCCGGCCGAATCCGAATTTGCCCGCAGCACCGACATGCAGCCGCAGCGCCCCGCGCCGCTGGCCGGCGAGCCGCCGGCGCGGCCCGCCGCCCCCGCCGTCCCGCAGCCCGCCGGCGAGGCGGCGCCGACCCGTGCCGATGCCGCCGACAGCCGGCCCGAAACCCCGGCCCAAGCCCCCAGCGCCCCCGAGATGACGCCGCCCGAGGCCGGCCCCGCCGATCTGCCCGACCCGGCGGCCGAGGCGCCGATCCCGGTGCCGCCGCCCGGCAAGGTGGTGGTGCCCAGCCTCGACCGGGCGCCCGAGCGGGCGCTGCCCGCCGCTGCCCCGACGGCCGCAGGCACGCCGGAACCGCCGGCCGCGGCTGCCCCGGCCGAGCCGGGCCCGGAGGAGGAAGCCGCCGCCCCGCCGTCTGCCGCGGGCTCGGGCTTCGACCTGTCCACGCCGCCGGATTTCGGCGGATTGCGCCTTACCGACTGAGACCCTGCCCATGCTGCCGCTCAATCCCGCCCTTGCCGCCACCTTCCGCCCGCCGGTGATGGAGGCCCGCCGCTGGCTGCAAGGGCTGGCTTTCCCGCCCGAGCGGCCGCTGATCAACCTCAGCCAGGCCGCGCCGGTCGAACCGCCGCCGGAAGCCCTGCGCCGCGCCATGGCCGAGGCGGCGCTGGAGCGGCCCGACGCGCATCTCTACGGCCCGGTGCTGGGCCGTCCCGAACTGCGCGAGGCGGTGGCCCGCGACTGGAGCCGCGCCTATGCCGGCCCCATCCGCCCCGAAGAGGTCGCGATCACCCAGGGCTGCAACCAGGCGTTCTGCGCCGCCATCCAGACGCTGGCCCGGGCGGGGGACGAGGTGATCCTGCCCACGCCCTGGTATTTCAATCACAAGATGTGGCTGGACATGCAGGGCATCCGGGCCGTGCCGCTGCGCTGTGGCCCGGGCATGCTGCCCGACGCCGAGGCGGCTGCCCGGCTGATCTCGGACCGCTCGCGCGCCATCGTGCTGGTCAGCCCCAACAATCCCTCGGGCGCGGAATATCCGGCCGGACTGCTGCGCGGCTTCTTCGATCTGGCGCGGTCGCGCGGGCTGGCGCTGGTCCTGGACGAGACCTATCGCGATTTCGACGCGCGCGAGGACGCGCCGCACGACCTGTTCGCCGATCCCGACTGGGGCGACACGCTGATCCATCTCTACAGCTTCTCGAAAGCCTATCGGCTGACCGGGCATCGCGTCGGGGCGCTGATCGCCAGCCCGGCCCGCATGGCCGAGGTCGAGAAGTTCCTCGACACCGTCGCCATCTGCGCCGGCCAGCTGGGCCAGATCGGCGCTGCCTGGGGCATGGCGAACCTGAGGGGCTGGCTGGCCGGCGAGCGGGCCGAGATCCTGGCCCGCCGCAACGCCATGGCCCAGGGCATGGCGGCGCTGCCGGGCTGGCGCGTCAAGGGCTGCGGCGCCTATTTCGCCTGGGTCGAGCATCCCTTCGACATGCCCGCGCCGGAGCTGGCGCAACGCCTGCTGCGCGAGGCCGGGGTGCTGCTGCTGCCCGGCACCATGTTCATGCCCGCCGACGATCCCGAGGCCGCGTGCCACCTGCGCATCGCCTTCGCCAATGCCGACCGGGACGGCATCGCGGCGCTGATGCGGCGGCTGGATGCCTTCCGGCCCTGATGGCGCCGACCGGATTGTGAAGGGCGCGAGGAGGCGGCGCGGCGTCGCGGCACTTGCCGCCGGGCCCTTGGCATCCTAAAGACTTGCGCTGACTGACAAGAACAAGTGGCGGGGCACGGCGACAAGATGCGGGGCAAGGGCAAATCGACCATCGTCTGGTTGCTGATGGGCATGCTGGTTCTGGGGCTGGGCGGCTTCGGCGTCACCAATTTCTCGGGCGGCTCGGCCGATATCGGCTCGGTCGGCGATGTCGGGATTTCGTCGCAGGACTATGCCCGCACCCTGCGCGCCGAGATGCAGGACTTCTCGGCCCGCACCGGCCGGCAGATCAGCGCCGCCGAGGCCAAGGCCATCGGCGTCGATCAGGCGGCGCTGGCGCGGCTTTACACCGCCGCCGCGCTTGAGGCCGAGGCGAACCGGGTGGGCGTCTCGGTCGGCGACAAGGCGGTGGCCGAGCAGATCACCGGCATGTCCGCCTTTCGGGGCATGAACGGCCAGTTCGACCGCAACATCTATGCCGACGCGCTGCGCCGCGAGGGGATGCGCGAGGCCGAGTTCGAACACGACCTGCGCATGGACTTGGCCCGGCTGATCCTGCAGCGCGCGGCGCTGGCCGGGGTCGAGGCGCCGCAGCCGGTGGTGGCGCTGACCCAGGGCTGGCTGCTGGAGACCCGCGACATCCACTGGCGCGAGCTGACCGCCGAGGACCTGCCCGCCCCGGTCGCCGCACCCGACGAGGCGACGCTGCAGGCCTGGCACAAGGCCAATGCCGACCGCTTCACCGCGCCCGAGATCCGCAAGATCACCTATGTCTGGCTGACCCCCGAGATGCTGGAGGACGAGGTCGAGGTCGATGAGCAGGCGCTGCGCGATCTCTATCAGGACCGCATCGACGAGTTCCAGCAACCCGAGCGCCGCATGGTCGAGCGGCTGGTCTTTCCCACCGTCGCCGCCGCCGAAGAGGCGAAGGCCCGCATCGACCGCGGCGAGGTCACCTTCGAGCAGCTGGCCGCCGAGCGCGGCCTGACGCTGGCCGATATCGATCTGGGCGAGGTCAGCCAGGCGGAGCTGGGCGCCGCCGGCGAGGCGGTCTTTGCGCTGGACCAGCCCGGCGTCGCCGGCCCGGCCAGCTCGGAACTGGGGCCGGCGCTGTTCTCGATGAACGCGATCCTGGAGCCGCTGGACATCCCCTTCGAGCAGGCCCGCGACGACCTGCGGCTGGAGGCGGCGGTCGATCGCGCCCGCCGCCAGATCGAGGAACGCTCGGGCGAGTTCGCCGACCTGCTGGCCGGCGGCGCGACGCTGGAGGACATGGCCCGCGACACGCCGATGCGGCTGGGCCAGATCGACTGGAGCGCGGGCGCCGAGGCCGATCCCGACGGCATCGACGCCTATCCCGAATTCCGCCAGCGCGCGGCGCAGCTGACCGAGAAGGACTTTCCCGAGCTGTTCGAAACCGAGGATGGCGGCGTGTTCGCCCTGCGGCTGGACGAGCTCGTGCCGCCGGCGCTGATCCCCTTCGAGGAGGTGCGGGACCGGGTGGCCGAGGACTGGACCCGCAACGAGACGCATCGCCAGCTGCTGGCGCTGGCCGAGGAGCGCCGCGTCGAGGCCGAGGCGGCCGCCGAGCCCGGCATCGGGCCGGCCCCGGCGGCGGCGACCGCGCCGGTCGCCCAGGCCCTTGGCGCCGCGGCGCCCGTCAGCGGCGACGCCGAGGCCGCGGCCGCGGACAAGCCCGCCCCCGCACCCGGCACGCCGGCGCCGAACCTGTCCCGCGGCGGCTTCATCAACGGCGTGCCGCAGGACGTGGTGGCCCAGGCATTCGAGATCGCCGAGGAAGGCGCGACCGAGGTGGTCGATGCCGAGAACCGGGTCTTTCTGGTGACGCTGGACAAGATCCATCCCGCCGCGACCGACGGCGAGGAGGGCGCGCAGATCCGCGCCGGCATCTCGGCCCGGCTGGCGGATTCGCTGCGCCAGGACGTCTTCGACTATTTCGCCCGCGCGCTTCAGGCCCAGGGCGGCGTCACCCTGAACCAGACTGCCGTGGATGCGGTGAACGCGCAGGTCCAGTGATGGAGATCGCCCCCGATTTCGCCGCATTCGAACGCGGCTGGGCCCAGGGCCGCAACCAGTTGCTGACCATCCGGCTGGCGGCAGACCTCGATACGCCGGTCAGCCTGATGCTGAAGTTGGCCGAGGCGGCGCCGAATTCCTTCATGCTGGAAAGCGTCACCGGCGGCGAGGTGCGCGGCCGCTATTCCTTCGTCGGCATGAAGCCGGACCTGATCTGGGAATGCCGCGACGGCAAGGCGCGCATCAACCGCAACGCCCGCTATTCGGACGAGTTCGCGGCCGACGACCGCCCGGCGCTGGACAGCCTGCGCGCCCTGATCGCGGAAAGCCGCATCGACATGCCGGAGGGCGTGCCGGCCGGCGCGGCGGGGCTTTTCGGCTATCTGGGTTATGACATGATCCGGCTGGTCGAGCGGCTGCCCGACGTGAACCCCGACCCCCTTGGCCTGCCCGATGCGATGATGATGCGCCCCTCGGTCGTCGCGGTGCTGGACGGCGTCAAGGGCGAGGTGGCTCTTTGCGCCCCCGCCTGGCATGACGCGGCCACGCCGGCCCGCGCCGCCTATGCCCAGGCGGCCGAGCGGCTGATGGAGGCGCTGCGCTCGCTCGACCGCCAGCCCAGCGAGCCGCGCGCGCTTGGCCACGACCTGAAGATCGGCGAATTGCGCAGCAATTTCAGCAAGGAAGCCTATCTCGCGGCGGTGGAAAAGGCCAAGGACTACATCCGCGCCGGCGACATCTTCCAGGTGGTGCCCTCGCAACGCTGGGCGATGGATTTCCCGCTGCCGCCCTTCGCGCTCTACCGCAGCTTGCGGCGCACCAATCCCTCGCCCTTCATGTTCTTCCTGAACTTCGGCGGTTTCCAGATCGTCGGCGCTTCGCCCGAGATCCTGGTGCGGCTGCGCGAGGGCCAGGTCACCGTCCGCCCCATCGCCGGCACCCGCCCGCGCGGCGCGACCCCGGCCGAGGACGACGCGCTGGAGGCCGACCTGCTGGCCGATCAGAAGGAGCTGGCCGAGCACCTGATGCTTCTGGACCTGGGCCGCAACGATGTCGGTCGGGTGGCGAAGATGGGCACCGTCACGCCGACCGAGCAATTCATCGTCGAGCGCTACAGCCACGTCATGCACATCGTCTCGAACGTCGTGGGCGAGCTGCGCGAGGGCGAGGATGCGCTTTCGGCGTTGCTGGCGGGGATGCCGGCCGGCACCGTCTCGGGCGCGCCCAAGGTCCGGGCGATGGAGATCATCGACGAGCTCGAGCCCGAGAAGCGCGGCGTCTATGCCGGCGGCGTCGGCTATTTCGCCGCCAATGGCGAGATGGACATGTGCATCGCGCTGCGCACCGGGGTGATCAAGGACGGCCAGCTTTACATCCAGGCCGGCGGCGGGGTGGTCTATGACAGCGACCCCGAGGCCGAATTCATGGAGACGGTGAACAAGAGCCGCGCCCTGCGCCGCGCGGCGGAAGAGGCGGCGCGCTTCGTGCGCGGGAACGGCTAGGGGCGGGACCGGTGGCTCCGTCGATCCGGCCGATCCTGCGCCCGTGGGGCCTGTTCCGGGCAGTCGGTGAAGGCGCCCTTGCCGCCGGCGCGACCTTCCGCCGGTCCGCGACGGCCGCTCTTTGCCTTGCCCTGGCGCAGCCTGCCGCAGCCGCCGACCTGATCGGCTTCTGGGACAGTCCGCAGCCCGGGGCGAACGGCTTCAACGCCGCGCCGCAGGACCAGGCCTATTTCCGCGCTCTGGCCGGAACCGGGGCGACCTGGGTGCGGCTGTCCTTCAGCAAGTGGAAGGGCAAGGGCCGGGACTTCCTGATCGGCGATGCCGACCGCTATGCCGGCCTTGTCCCCGAGGATCTCGCCACCCTGCGCCGGGTGCTGGACGATGCCCATGCGGCGGGGCTGAAGGTGGTGGTCGTGCCGCTGAGCCTGCCGGGTGGTCGCTGGTCGCAGCAGAACGGCGGCGCATACGACGACCGCATCTGGTCCGAGGCCGGTTATCAGGACCAAGCCGTCCGGTTCTGGGCCGATCTGGCGGCGGCATTGCGGGACCATCCGGCGGTCGCCGGCTACAACATCCTGAATGAGCCGGCGCCGGAAAAGCACGGCGGCCCGGCCGAGAACGGCACGGAGCAGGCGCTGCGGTCCTGGCAGGCCGAACAGTCGGGCGGCCTGCGCGATCTGCCCGGCTTCTACGTCCGTACCATCGCGGCGATCCGTGCTGCCGATCCGGTGACGCCCATCATGGTCGATGGCGGCTGGTTCGCCAATCCGCGCTCGCTGGCGGCCTGGCCGGCGCCGCTGGCGGACGGCAGGGTGCTTTACGCCTTCCACATGTATGAACCCTATGCCGCGACCAGCGCCCCGAACCTGCAGCGCGACGCGCCGCTGCGCTATCCCGGCGCGGTGACGGCCTATGCCGGGGGCGAGCGGGCCTGGGACCGCGCCGCCGTCGCCGCCCATATTGGCGCGGCCTTCGACTGGGCCGAGGCGCAGGGCCTGCCGCCCACCCGCATCGTCGCCGCCGAATTCGGCTGCATGCGGTGCTGGCCCGACTGCGGCGCCTATCTGACCGACGTCCTTGACGCCGTCGAGGCGCGCGGCGGCCATTGGGCCTTCTATTCCTTCCGCGAGGACGAATGGGAAGGGATGGATTACGAGCTTCCCGCCAGCCTTCCGCCCGGCCGGTTCTACTGGCTGACCGAAGAGGGGCGGGCGGATGAGCTGCCGCGCGACGGCGCGCTCATGGAGCTGCTGCGGGACCGGATGCGGCGGCCATAGGGCGGCCGCCCGCCCTGTCCATGAGCGATGCCGCACGCCGGTCCCGCCGGAAAACCCGGCAATCGGTGGCCAAGCGGGCGCTGGGGGCCCGGGCGGATGTGCAGGACGCGACGCGCGCAGCCGTTGCGTGCCGCTTAGTCCTCGCCGCGATAGGGCTGGACGTATTGCAGCGCCATGTCCCAGGGAAAGAAGATCCAGGTATCCTGACTGACCTCGGTGACATAGGTCTGCACCATCGGCCGGCCCTTGGGCTTGGCATAGACGGTGGCGAAATGCGCCTTGGGATACATCGTCCGCACATGTTCCAGCGTGCGGCCGGAATCGACCAGGTCGTCAATCACCAGGATGCCGTCGCCGTCCAGCATCACCGCCGGGTCGGGGGCCTTCAGCACCTTGACCTCGCCGCGCTCCTGCCCGCCCTTGCCGTGATAGGATTTCACCGAGATCGTGTCGATGACGCGAATGTCCAGTTCGCGCGCGACGATCATCGCCGGCGCCAGCCCGCCCCGGGTGATGGCCAGGATCGCCCGCCATTCTCGGTCCTCCAGCCGCCAGGCAAGGGCGCGGGAATCGCGGTGGATCTGGTCCCAGCTGATGTGGAATCCGCGTTCATGGGGCAGGCGATCGTTCATGCTGGCTCCTTAATGGTTGACGATCAACAGCAGCCCCAGCAGCGCCATGGCAATGCTGGCGGCCCGGTCGATCCAGAACTTGGCGGCAAAATAGCGCGCGCGCATGATGGCTGTCGACATCAGAACCGCCACCAGCGCATACCAGAAAAGCTCGGTCGCAAGGCAGAGGCCGTAGATCAAGCCTTGGCGCGCCGGGCCCATCGGCGCGGGAAAGACCGACAGGATCAGTGCGGCATAGAACAGCGCCGGCTTGGGATTCGAGAGATTGAGCGCGATGCCGCCCCAGTAGCCCCTGGAGGCGCCGCCCGCCGCCTGCGGCAGCGGCCGGGTCGAGGCGCGCCACAGCGCCCAGGCGAACCACAGCAGATAGAAGCCGCCGAAGATCTTCAGCGCCGTGAACAGCGCCGGATGCAGCCGGAACAGCACCGCCAGCCCGGCCAGCGCGAAGAGGCACCAGAGCGAGGCCCCGGTGGCCAGCCCCAGCGCATAGGGCAGGGCGCGGGCGCGGCCATGGGCAAAGGCGGTCTGCACCGTGGCGATGATCGCCGGGCCGGGCGTCAGGATCGCCAGCGACAGCGCCGAGACAAGCGCGATGACTTGCTCGACGCTCATCGCCGGGGATCAGTCCTTCTTCGTGGTGGCGATGTCGGGGGCGTCGACGGCCTTCATGCCGACGATGTGATAGCCCGAATCGACGTGATGCGTCTCGCCGGTCACGCCCGAGCCCAGGTCCGACAGCAGATACAGCGCCGACTTGCCGACCTCCTCCTGGCTGACGTTGCGGCGCAGGGGCGAGTTCAGCTCGTTCCATTTCAGGATATAGCGGAAGTCGCCGATACCGCTGGCGGCCAGCGTCTTGATCGGCCCGGCCGAGATGGCGTTGACGCGGATGCCGTCCTTGCCGAAATCCTCGGCCAGGTAGCGCACCGAGGCCTCGAGCGCCGCCTTGGCCACGCCCATGACATTGTAATGCGGCATGACGCGCTCGGCCCCGTAATAGGTCAGGGTCAGCATCGAGCCGCCCGGCCGCATCATCGCGGCGGCGCGGCGCGCCACGGCCGTGAAGGAATAGACCGAAATATCCATGGTCATCAGGAAGTTGTCGCGCGTGGTATCGGCATAGCGGCCGCGCAGCTGCTCCTTGTCGGAAAAGCCGATGGCGTGGACGATGAAGTCCATGCTGTCCCAGCGCCCGCGCAGCGTCTCGAACAGCGCGTCGATCGAGGCCTCGTCCGAGACGTCGCATTCCGCGAGGAAGTCGGAGCCGACCTGTGCCGCCAGCGGCTCGACCCGGCGCTTGAGCGCCTCGCCCTGATAGGAAAAGGCAAGTTCGGCGCCCTGGTCGGCCAGCGCCTTCGCGATGCCCCAGGCGATGGACTTGTCATTCGCCAGGCCCATGATGAGGCCGCGGCGACCCTTCATCAGCCCCGTACCGCCTTCACTTGACATGATGCTGCCCCTCGCGCTTCTTCGGTTTTCAGCAGGATTAGGACAACTGCAGGGAGGCATCAAGTGTCGGTGAGCAGGCAGCCATGAGCGACCGCAGCGGAATTTTCGCGGGCGACGACCCTTTTGCCATCGCGCGCAGCTGGCTCGCCGAGGCGGAACGGACCGAGCCGAACGACGCCAGCGCCATGGCGCTGGCCACCGTGGACGCGGCGGGCCTGCCCGACGTGCGCATGGTGCTGCTGAAAGAGATCGAGGGCGCTGGCACCGAGGGCGCCTTCGTCTTCTACACCAATTTCGAAAGCGCCAAGGGCGTCGAGATCGAGGCCACAGGCGTCGCCGCATTCGTCATGCACTGGAAATCGCTGCGCCGGCAGATCCGCGTGCGCGGCCATGTCAGCCGCGTCGAGCCCGAACTGGCCGATGCCTATTATGCCTCGCGGCCGCTGCAGTCGCGCATCGGCGCCTGGGCGTCGCGGCAAAGCCGGCCCCTGGCCAGCCGCGCCGCGCTGATGGCCGAGGTGGCGCGGCTGGGAATCAATCTGGGGTTGAATCCGCCGCGACCGCCCCATTGGGGGGGCTACCGAATCCGCCCGGTGCAGATCGAGTTCTGGGCCGATGGCGCCTTCCGGCTGCACGACCGCTTTCGCTGGACGAGAAGCGATTATCAAGGCGAAAACAGCGGATTGCCGCCAGATGGGCGGCAGTTTACGCAAAGTTTCTGGCAAGTGTGCCGTCTTAGCCCTTGATGCGGGTCCGCGATTTATCCATGGTATGGAAAACCTGACCAATCCGGCTCTACCTTCGTTCAGTTGGGGATCGAAGGACGCGGAACCGGAGTTCGGGTTGTTTCTGGTTTTCTAACGGGTGACAGGACGACATGGAAGAAAACGACGAGCAACAGCGCAAGATTGCGGGCGTCGTGAAATGGTTCGATGGCAGCAAGGGCTTCGGTTTCCTGACCGATCCCGAGGGGGGCGCCGACATTCTTCTGCATGCCAATGTGCTGAGGAATTTCGGACAGAGTTCGGTTGCCGAGGGCTCTCATGTCGTGGCGATGGTGCAGAAGACGCCGCGCGGCATGCAGGCGGTCGAGGTGCTGGAGATCACGCCGCCGGCCAGCGAGCCGATGCCCGCCATCGCCGACCTGTGTTCGGCCACCCCCGAGGAGGTGGCGCAGCTGCCGCTGCTGCCGGCGCGGGTGAAATGGTTCGACAAGGCCAAGGGCTTCGGCTTTGCCAACATCTTCGCAGAGAAGGCCGATGTCTTCCTGCATATCGAGGTGCTGCGCCATTCGGGCTTTTCCGACCTGGCCGTGGGCGAGGCCATCGCGCTGCGGGTGGTCGACGGGCGGCGGGGGATGATGGCCGCGCAAATCCTTTCCTGGGAGAGAGCCGCGATCGAGGCGCGGCAGTTGCAACCGGGGGGAGCGGCCGCGCTCGCTAAATTGCGGCTGGTCGCGGGCGCGGTATGAAGTTGCGGGCCGTAACGGTTGTTCTAGCTCTTCTTATCACAAATCATTCTTCGGCCCTTGCGGCCACCTGCCACCCCGACCGGGCACTGTTCCTGGGTCGGGGCAAGCCGGTCGAGGTGCCGGTCGAGATCGCCGACAGCGGCGAGAAACGCGCGCGCGGGCTGATGTTCCGCCGCGACCTGCCGCCGGGGCAGGGCATGCTGTTCATCTACGAATCGCCGCAGCCGGTCAGCTTCTGGATGCGCAACACGCTGATCGCGCTCGACATGATCTTCATCGACGCGCGCGGCGAGGTGCGCCATGTCCACCCGATGGCGCGGCCGCTGGACGAGACGGCGATTCCCGGCGCCGCGCCGGACGATCCCGCGCCCGAGCGGCTGATGGTGCTGGAGGTGCCGGGGGGCGATGCGGCGCGGCTGGGGATCCATCCCGGCATGGTGCTGTCCCATCCCCGCCTGCCGCAGGACGCGGCCTTGGCGCCCTGCGACTGAGACCCGCCGCAGGGCGTGGTCAGTTTTCCCTTTCCCCCCGCGCGGCCAGCCGCTAGATAGCCCCAGGTCCGGGGCGTAGCGCAGCCTGGTAGCGCGACGGTTTTGGGTACCGTAGGCCGGAGGTTCGAATCCTCTCGCCCCGACCACTCTCATGCAGATTCGGGAACGGGCCGCTTGCCGGCCGGTCTCCGGCGCGGGTTTCGCGGCGCCGCTCGGGCGATCCGGGGGCGCTGTGCCGGCCCGGCCTGCCGAAAAAGCCAGCGTGACTTTCCTGCATCACCGCCGCTTCATGACTGGATGGGCGCCCAGCTGTTTTCCGGGCGTCACGTTCGTCTGATCGAAGGTGTTTTGATGAGTAAGTGAGGTTCTCATGAACGCTTGGTGGAGCGCGTCCGTCTGCATCAACCGGACACTTGGGGGACAGCAATCCGAGCCGCTTTGCTCGCGCGTCTATCGGCAGCCGCCATCCTTCTGGCGCAGCGCCTTCATGGCGCTGATGGACCGCGTCTTTGCCGAAAGGGCGCATTGCGAGAGCATTCATAGCCGCTGGCGCGACCGCCGCGGCGCCTAGCGCCGGCCGGACAGGGTCCGTTCCAGCTCCTCCAGCGCGGCGATGGTGGCGTCGTAGCTGTCTCCGGCCTTGGGGAAACGCGCCCTGCGGCTGCGATAGAAGGCCAGCCATTTCGGCAATTCGTCCAGCGGATAGGTGGCGGACCAGATCTTGCCGGTCAGGGTAAAGGTGGATTCGTCATGCGTCGCTTTCATGCCCGCCTTTTGCGGTCCGGCGGCGGCCGTATCAAGATCCCGTCCGCCCCGGCGCATGGGCCGGCAAAATAATGCATGCGAAAGCCCCGGAAACACCTGCCGCCCCTTGTTCTTTCCCCGGCCCGCCCATAGAACGCGCCCCGGAAACTGCTGGGGGGCAAGGAATGCCGCTTCTGGTGATGAAATTCGGCGGCACCTCGGTGGCCGACCTGGACCGCATCAAGAATGCCGCGCTGAAGGTTCAGCGCGAAGTCGAGCGCGGCTATGACGTCATCGTCATCGTCAGCGCCATGTCGGGCAAGACCAACGAACTGGTGGGCTGGGTCGAGGCGACCTCGCCGCTGTTCGACGCGCGCGAATACGACGCCGTCGTCGCCTCGGGCGAGAACGTCACCGCCGGGCTGATGGCGCTGACCCTGCAGGAGCTGGGCGTGCCCGCCCGCAGCTGGCAGGGCTGGCAGGTGCCGATCAACACCACCTCGCAGCATTCCTCGGCGCGCTTCGTGTCGATCCCGCGCGACAATATCGACCAGAAATTCGCCGAGGGCATGCGGGTGGCCGTGGTCGCGGGCTTCCAGGGGCTCGGCTCGGACAACCGCATCACCACGCTGGGCCGCGGCGGTTCGGACACCACCGCCGTGGCCTTCGCCGCCGCCTTCGAGGCCGAACGCTGCGACATCTATACCGATGTGGACGGGGTCTATACCACCGACCCCCGTATCACTTCCAAGGCACGCAAGCTTGACAAGATCGCCTTCGAGGAAATGCTGGAACTGGCCAGCCTGGGCGCCAAGGTGCTCCAGACCCGCTCGGTCGAGCTGGCGATGCGTTACAAGGTCCGGCTGCGGGTGCTCAGCTCGTTCGAGGATACGGATGAGACCAGCGGCACCCTGGTCTGCGATGAGGATGAAATCATGGAATCGAAAGTCGTCAGCGGCGTCGCCTATTCCCGTGAAGAGGCCAAGATCACCCTGGTCACCGTCGAGGACCGGCCCGGCATCTCGGCGGCGATCTTCGCGCCGCTCGCCGATGCCGGCGTCAACGTGGACATGATCGTCCAGAACATCTCGGAACGCGATTACGAGGACCATCCCGGCGCGGTGACCGACATGACCTTCTCTTGCCCGGTGAACCAGGTCGCCCGCGCCAAGAAGGCGATGGAGGAGGCCAAGGCCGCCGGCACCATCGCCTATGACGAGCTGGTCGTGGATACCGAGGTCGCCAAGGTCTCGGTGGTGGGCATCGGCATGCGCAGCCATGCCGGCGTCGCCGCGCGCATGTTCAAGGCGCTGGCCGACGAAAACATCAACATCAAGGTGATCTCCACCAGCGAGATCAAGATTTCGGTGCTGATCGACCGCAAATATATGGAACTGGCGGTTCAGGCGCTGCATGATGCCTTCGAGCTTGAACGGGCCTGATCCCCGGCCCTCAGCCTGAAGCGGGAGGATCATGCCCGAACGCAAGGACAGTGACTCGCGCAAGCTGCTGCGGCGGCTGCGCGAAACCTTGGCCGCCCCCGGTGGCGGCCAGGACCGCCTGGATCAGATCACCCATCACATCGCCGATTCGATGGGGACCGAGGTCTGCTCGATCTATCTTTTCCGCGACCCCGACACGCTGGAGCTTTGCGCGACCGAGGGGCTGAAGCCCGAATCGGTGCACCAGACCCGGCTGCGGCTGGGAGAGGGGCTGGTCGGCCGCGTCGCCCGCACCGGGCGGCACGTCAACACCGCCAACGCCCCGGCCGAGCCGGGCTTCCGCTACATGCCCGAGACCGGCGAGGAGATCTTTTCCAGCTTTCTCGGCGTGCCAATCCAGCGCGTCGGCGAAAAGCTGGGCGTGCTGGTGGTGCAATCCCGCGACGCCCGGCAGTTCAGCGAGGACGAGGTCTACGGCCTCGAAGTGGTCGCCATGGTGCTGGCCGAGATGGCCGAGCTGGGCGCCTTTCTCGGCTCGCAGGCCGACAGTCTGCCCTTGCAGCACCGCTTTCCGGTCATGTTCCGCGGCGGCACCGGCCAGGAGGGCTGCGCCGAGGGCCGCGTCTGGCTGCACGAGCCGCGGGTGGTGGTCACCAATCCGGTCGCCGACGATCCGCTGAAGGAAAAGGCCCGGCTGACCGAGGCCGTGGCCATGCTGCGCACCACGGTCGATTCCATGCTGGCCGCCACCGACATGGGTTCGGGCGATTCGGCCGAGGTCATGGAGACCTATCGCATGTTCGCCCATTCCCGCAGCTGGCTGCGCCGCATGGAAGAGGCGATCGAGCTGGGCCTGTCCGCCGAGGCGGCGGTCGAGAAAGAGCAGAGCCAGGCCCGCGCCCGGCTGGAAAGCGCCGCCGATCCCTATCTGCGCGACCGGCTGCACGACCTCGACGATCTGTCGAACCGGCTGCTGCGCATCCTGACCGGGCAGGGCCGCGATACCGGCGCCGAGATGCCCGAGGACCCGATTCTGGTTGCCCGCAACATCGGCCCGGCCGAGCTGCTGGACTATGGCCGCAGGCTGAAGGGGGTGGTCCTGGAAGAGGGCTCGGTCGGCAGCCATGCCGCCATCGTCGCCCGGGCGCTGGCGATCCCGCTGGTGATCCATGCCGAGCGCGTCACCTCCGAGGCGCTGAACGGCGATCTGATCCTGGTCGACGGCGACATGGGCATGGTGCATCTGCGTCCCGAGGAAAGCGTCGCCAAGGCCTTCCGCGACAAGATGGCCATGCAGGCCGAGGCGCAGAAGCGTTACGCGGGGTTGCGCGACCTGCCCGCCACCGCGAAATGCGGCGCCACGATCCAGCTTTACATGAATGCCGGGCTGATGGCCGACCTGCCTAGCCTGGAAAGCTCGGGCGCCGAGGGGGTGGGGCTGTTCCGCACCGAGCTGCAGTTTCTGACCCGCACCCGCGTGCCGCGCCGGGGCGAGCTGGCGGCGCTTTACGCCCATGTGCTGGACAATGCCCATGGCAAGCCGGTGATGTTCCGCACGCTGGATATCGGCTCGGACAAGGTGCTGCCCTACATGAAGCCGCAGGACGAGCCCAACCCGGCCATGGGCTGGCGGGCGATCCGCGTCGGCCTTGACAAGCGCGGCGTGCTGCGGATGCAGCTGCAGGCGCTGATCCGCGCCGCTGTGGGCCGCCCGCTGCATGTCATGTTCCCCTTCATCACCGAGATGCAGGAGTTCGAGGAGGCGCACAAGCTGCTGATGGAGCAGCTGGCGCGCGAGCAGCGGCTGGGCCACGCCATGCCCTCGGACATCCGCGTCGGCGCCATGCTGGAAACCCCGTCGCTGGCCTTCGCGCCGAAGAAGTTCTTCGAGATGTGCGATTTCATCTCGGTGGGCGGCAATGACCTGAAGCAGTTCTTCTTTGCCGCCGACCGCGAGAACGAGCGGGTGCGCCGGCGCTACGACACGCTGAACACCTCGTTCATCACGCTCTTGGACCAGATCGTGCAGCGCTGCGACGAGGCGCGGGTGCCGGTGTCTTTCTGCGGCGAGGATGCCGGCCGGCCGATCGAGGCGGTGACGCTTGCGGCGCTCGGCTTCCGGCGGCTGTCGATGCGTCCGGCCTCGATCGGGCCGGTCAAGCACCTGATCCGGCGGGTGGACCTGAGCGAGCTGAAGCGGGTCATCGACGACGCCCGGACCCTGGGCGAGACGAATCTGCGGCGCTGCATCACCGAATGGCTCGCGCGGCAGTGACGGGCTGACGGCCTGCCCCTGGCGGCACGCCGGGGCGGTCCGGCGGCCGGGCTTCGCGCAGGCATTGATTTTTACCCGGACCCGAAGCTGGCGAAGGGGTTTTGGCGAGGAAACCCTCAAGGGGCGCCTATCAATGTAGCTGCTTCGAACATGCACATGATTGATTTCGATGCTGCTGCACGCGCCTACTGCGACAGCATCGGCGCGCTCTATCTCCGCTATTCCATTCTGGTTCTCTGCGATCCGGCGCACGCGACAGCGGCTGCGATCATGGACTTCATCACAGCGGAGAAGATGGAGGTTTCTCGCCACAGGACCGAGAGGACGGAGTTCACGGGTACAGGCGCGCGTGTGGCAGGAAAGCCGCGCAATGCCCTGCTTTGCGCTTCACGAAGCGGGCCCTCGGGCCGACCGTGGGCGCGCTTCTGCTCTTCATCGCCGGACAGTCCAGAACCTGGTCATGCGGACCGCGTTCGCCATCGCTAAGCTGGCGCTCGTCGCGCTGCTTTTTGGGGCGGTCAAATATGACCATTGCCCCCTAAAAGCCGTTGGATGCGCGTGTCATTGGTGCGGGACAAGCCGGCCTCGCGACCGCCCGGCATCCGCAGCGCGCGGGCCGGAACTTCCTCATTCTGGAAGCTGACCGATAAGCCGGCGACCGTCTCTGACCGTTCCCAGGAACGGTCCCGCGTATCCGTTTGGCCCCCGGATGACGGTTCAGGCCGGTCTGTAAAATATTTACATATCGCATATCCATCCTGTCAATTTATTTACAAAATTCCCTTTATATATAAACACTTAACAGAATGGAGATGTTCCGCTTAACATGGCGTCGGAGCTCTCTTGCGCCGGCCCGGGCAAATGATGCCGCAGCCGCAGGAGAGGGGGAATGATGCGATCGCTGTGAGGGGGAGCCATGTCCATTGAATCGCTTGAGAAACATCCTGTTCCGTCTGGCTTTGCTGCTGCGCATGCGGGGCCTGGGGATTATGCGCGGCTCTATGCCGAATCGCTCTCGGATCCCGAGGGGTTCTGGGGGCGCGAGGGGCTGCGGCTCGACTGGATCGAGCCCTATTCCAGGGTGAAGGACACGGATTTCACCATGGGCCGGGTCTCGATCAAATGGTTCGAGGACGGGGTGCTGAACGCCTCGGTGAACTGCGTCGACCGCCACCTGCCCGAGCGGGCGAACCAGACCGCGATCATCTTCGAGCCGGACGACCCGGCCCGGCCGGCGCGCCACATCACCTATGCCGAGCTGTCCGACAAGGTGAACCGCTTCGCCAACGTGCTCTTGTCGCAGGGGGTGATGCGCGGCGACCGGGTGGTGATCTACCTGCCGATGATCCCCGAGGCGGCCTATGCCATGCTGGCCTGCGCGCGCATCGGCGCCATCCATTCCATCGTCTTCGCCGGCTTCTCGCCCGACGCGCTGGCCAACCGCATCAACGACAGCGGCGCCAAGCTGGTGATCACCGCCGACACCGCGCCGCGCGGCGGCCGCAAGACGGCGCTGAAGTCGAACACCGACGCGGCGCTTCTGCATTGCTCGGACCGGGTGCGCTGCCTGGTGGTCAAGCATACCGGCGACCAGACCACCTGGATCGAGGGGCGCGACGTGGACGTGCTGAAGCTGATGGAGGAGGTCAGCCCCGACTGCCCGCCGCGGCCGATGGGGGCCGAGGATCCGCTGTTCATCCTTTACACCTCGGGCTCGACCGGCAAGCCCAAGGGGGTGGTGCATTCCACCGGCGGCTACCTGCTGTTCGCGGCGATCACGCATCGATACGTCTTCGACTATCGCGACGGCGACGTGTTCTGGTGCACGGCGGACGTGGGCTGGGTGACCGGGCACAGCTACATCGTCTACGGCCCGCTGGCCAACGGTGCCACGACGCTGATGTTCGAGGGGGTGCCGACCTGGCCCGATGCCGGCCGCTTCTGGGCGGTCTGCGAGAAGCACAAGGTCAACCAGTTCTACACCGCGCCGACCGCGATCCGGGCGCTGATGGGGCAGGGGCCGGAATGGGTCGAGAAATACGACCTGTCCAGCCTGCGGGTGCTGGGCACGGTGGGCGAGCCGATCAACCCCGAGGCCTGGGTCTGGTACGACCGGCATGTCGGCAAGGGGCGCTGCCCGATCGTGGACACCTGGTGGCAGACCGAGACGGGGGGCCACATGATCACCTCGCTGCCGGGCGCCATCGAGACCAAGCCGGGTTCGGCGACGCTGCCCTTCTTCGGGGTCCGGCCGGTGGTTCTGGATGCCGCGAGCGGGGCGGTGCAGGAGGGCGACCCGGCCGAGGGGGTGCTGTGCATCGCCGACAGCTGGCCTGGTCAGATGCGCACGGTCTGGGGCGACCACCAGCGTTTCATGGAGACCTATTTCCAGCAATATCCGGGCTATTACTTCACCGGCGACGGCTGCCGGCGGGACGAGGACGGCTATTACTGGATCACCGGGCGGGTGGACGACGTGATCAACGTCTCGGGCCACCGGATGGGCACGGCCGAGGTGGAATCGGCGCTGGTGGCGCATGAGAAGGTGGCCGAGGCGGCGGTTGTGGGCTATCCGCATCCGCTGAAGGGCCAGGGCATCTATGCCTATGTGACGCTGATGAACGGGGTGGAGCCCAGCGACGAGCTGCGCGCCGACCTGGAGAAATGGGTGCGCACCGAGATCGGGCCGATCGCCAAGCCGGACCTGATCCAATGGGCGCCGGGTCTTCCGAAGACGCGTTCGGGCAAGATCATGCGCCGCATCCTGCGCAAGATCGCCGAGGACGATTTCGCCGCCCTCGGCGACATCTCCACCCTCGCAGACCCCGCCGTCGTCGACGAACTCATCGAAAACAGAATGAACCGGCACTGA
>NZ_JAEN01000024.1:0-62125 GCF_000518925.1 Paracoccus sp. J39
CGGCGATGTTGAAAAGCAGGGTGCGGGCGGCATTGGTGGCGTCGGTGGCATGGGTGCGGCCCCCGGTCAGGTTCCAGATCAGCCAGCTGTCCACGGTGCCGAAGGCGAGCTCGCCGCGCCGGGCGCGATCGCGGGCGCCGTCGATATTGTCCAGGAGCCATTTCAGCTTCGAGCCCGAGAAATACGGGTCGAGCAGCAGCCCGGTGCGGGCGGCGATCATCGGCTCGTGCCCCTCGGCCCTGAGCCGGTCGCAAAGNNCNGCGGTGCGGCGGTCCTGCCAGACGATGGCGCGGTGCAGCGGCCGGCCGGTCTTGCGGTCCCAGAGGAGCGTGGTCTCGCGCTGGTTGGTGATGCCGATGGCGGCGATGTCGCCGGCATGCAGCCCGGCCTTCTCCACCGCCGCACGCGCCACCCCCGCAACGCTGACCCAAAGATCCGAAGCATCGTGCTCGACCCAGCCGGAAGACGGGAAATGCTGCGGGAATTCCCTTTGCGCCGCGGCGACGGGGTTCAGCCCGGTGTCGAAGATGACGGCGCGCGACGAGGTCGTGCCCTGGTCGATGGCAAGGATATGGGTCATGGCGATTTCCGGAATGTCGTCGATCCGGCGCATAGAGACGGCCGGGGAACGAAGGATGGGGGCGAGGCCCGGCCCCGCCCCCGCCAGGCGTCACTGCCAGGACTTGATCAGCTCGTCATAGGAGATCGTCTCGCCTTGCGGCTTTTCGTTCTCCAGCGGTCCGACGGGAGAGCCCTCGGCGTCCAGCCATTCCTGCGGGTCCTTTTCCTCGTTCAGCTGGGGGCCCAGGTCGCCCTGCACGCCGGACCGCTCCAGCCGGGCCAGAACCCGCTCCTGCTCGGCGCAGAGTGAATCCAGCGCCTCCTGCGGGGTCTTGGCGCCGGAAAGCGCGTCGCCGATGTTCTGCCACCAGAGCTGCGCGAGCTTGGGATAGTCCGGGATGTTGGTCCCGGTCGGCGACCATTGCACGCGGGCGGGGGAGCGGTAGAACTCGACAAGCCCGCCAAGCTGCGGCGCGCGCTCGGTAAAGGACTGGTCCTGGATCGTGGATTCGCGGATGAAGGTCAGCCCGACATGGGATTTCTTCACATCCACGGTTTTCGAGGTCACGAATTGCGCATAGAGCCATGCGGCCTGCGCGCGATCCACCGGTGTCGATTTCATCAGCGTCCAGGAGCCCACGTCCTGATAGCCGATCTTGGTGCCCTCGGACCAATAGGCGCCGTGCGGGCTGGGCGCCATGCGCCATTTCGGCGTGCCGTCCTCGTTCATCACCGGCGTGCCGGGCTTGACCATATCGGCGGTGAAGGCGGTGTACCAGAACATCTGCTGGGCGATGTCGCCGCGCGCCGGGACCGGGCCGGCCTCGCCGAAGGTCATGCCCATGGCCTCGGGCGGGGTATAGTTCTTGAGCCAGTCGATGGCCTTGGTCACCGCATAGACCGCCGCCGCGTCGTTGGTCGCACCGCCGCGCGCCACGCAGGAGCCGACGGGGCGCGAGTTCTCGTCGACGCGAATGCCCCATTCGTCGACCGGCAGCCCGTTCGGCTCGCCCTTGTCGCCCATGCCGGCCATGGACATCCAGGCATCGGTATAGCGCCAGCCCAGGGACGGGTCCTTCTTGCCGTAGTCCATGTTGCCCCAGGCCTTCGCGGGGCCGCCCTCGATATAGGACATGTCGCGGCCGGTGAAGAATGCGGCGATATCCTCATAGGCCGACCAGTTGACCGGCACGCCGAGGTCGTAGCCGTATTCGGCCTTGAAATCCTCTTGCGTCTTGGCGTCGCTGAACCAGTCGTAGCGGAACCAGTAGAGGTTGGCGAACTGCTGGTCGGGCAACTGGTAAAGATCGCCGTCCGGCGCGGTGGTGAACTCCAGCCCGATGAAATCGTCGAGGTCCAGCGTCGGGCTGGTGAAGTCCTTGCCCTCCTCCTCCATCCACTTGGTCAGGCTGCGGGCCTGCTGATAGCGCCAATGCGTGCCGATCAGGTCGCTGTCGTTGACATAGGCGTCATAGATGTTCTCGCCGGTCTGCATCTGGGTCTGCAGCTTCTCGACCACGTCGCCCTCGCCGATCAGGTCGTGGGTGACCTTGATGCCGGTGATGGCGGTGAAGGCCGGGGCCAGCACCTTGGCCTCGTATTCATGCGTGGTGATGGTTTCCGAGACTACCTTGATCTCCATCCCCGCCAGCGGCTGCGCGGCGTCGATGAACCACTGCATCTCCTTCTCCTGGTCCTCGCGCGAGAGCGAGGAGAGGTCGCCGATCTCGGCGTCGAGAAACCTCTTCGCCGCCTCCATATCCGCCCAGGCGGGCGCCCCCATGACCATCAGCGCAAGCGCCATGGCCGTGGTCCTTTGCATCGGTCTCATGTTTTCCTCCCTTGGAATGAGACGTTGATCCTTGCGCCCCGGGCAATCGCCGCTGCCCCTGGGGCCGGTTCGAACCCGGTCAGACCCAGCGGAACACCGCCGCGGCATAGACGAGGCAGAGCGCAAGCCCCCACCACAGCAGCGGGCCTGCGAAGAACAGCCAGCCCAGGCAGATGAAGGCCGAGCCGAGAAGCGAGATGAACAGCCGGTCGCCGCGCGTCGTCTCGATGCGCAGGATGCCGCGGCGCGGGGTTTCGGGAAACCGGATGGCGAGGATGGTGAACAGAACCAGCAGGCTGGCGATCACCCAGAAGAACAGCGCCACCGGAAAGGTCCAGGCCATCCAGCCGCCGGGGACCATCGGCGCGGTCCAGTCCCTGGCGCCGTCCTCGGCCGGCGTGGCCAAGACCAGCAGGGCCAGGATGGCGGCCATCACAAGGGCGGCCCCGGCATAGATGGCGGGCCAGGCCTTGCGCTTGTGCGTCGGGATGGCGGCGTCGGACATCAGACCCTCCCCAGGGCGAAGCCCTTGGCGATGTAGTTGCGGACAAACCAGATCACCAGCGCACCGGGGATGATGGTCAGCACCCCCGCCGCCGCCAGCACGCCCCAGTCCATGCCGCTGGCGGAAACCGTGCGCGTCATCGTCGCCGCGATGGGCTTGGCGTTCACCGAGGTCAGGGTGCGCGAAAGCAGCAGCTCGACCCAGCTGAACATGAAGCAGAAGAAGGCGGCGACCCCGATCCCGCTGGCGATCAGCGGCATGAAGATCTTCACGAAGAAGCGCGGGAAGCTGTAGCCGTCGATATAGGCGGTCTCGTCGATCTCCTTCGGGACGCCGCGCATGAAGCCCTCGAGGATCCAGACCGCCAGCGGCACGTTGAACAGGCAATGCGCCAGCGCCACCGCGATATGGGTGTCGAACAGCCCGACCGAGGAATAAAGCTGGAAGAAGGGCAGCGCGAAGACCGCCGGCGGCGACATGCGGTTGGTCAAGAGCCAGAAGAACAGGTGCTTGTCGCCCATGAAGCTGTAACGGCTGAAGGCATAGGCGGCCGGCAGCGCCACGGCGATGGAAATCACCGTGTTCATAACCACATAGATGATGGAGTTCACGTAGCCCATATACCAGCTGGGATCGGTCAGGATCACCCGGTAGTTCCGCAGCGTCAGGTTGTGCGGATAAAGGCTGAAGGTGCCGGTGATCTCGGCATTGGTCTTCAGGCTCATGTTGACCAGCCAGTAGATCGGGATCAGCAGGAACAGCAGGTAAAGCACCATGACGATGGCCGAGGGTTTGACGCGCATCACATGGCCTCCGGGATGTCGGACTGGCTGCGGTCCATGCTGGTCATCACGGTGTAGAACACCCAGGACACCAGCAGGATGACCAGGAAATACATCAGGCTGAAGGCTGCCGCCGGGCCCAGGTCGAACTGTCCCACCGCCATCTTCACCAGGTCGATGGACAGGAAGGTGGTCGAGTTGCCGGGGCCGCCGCCGGTGACGACGAAGGGCTCGGTATAGATCATGAAGCTGTCCATGAAGCGCAGCAGCACGGCGATCAGCAGCACGCCCTTCATCTTGGGCAGCTCGATATAGCGGAACACCGCCCAGCGGCTGGCCTGGTCGATCTTGGCGGCCTGGTAATAGGCCTGCGGGATGGATTGCAGCCCGGCATAGCAGAGCAGCGCCACAAGGCTGGTCCAGTGCCAGACATCCATGACGATCACGGTGATCCAGGCGTCCAGCGGATCGTTGGTGTAGTTATAGTCGACCCCCAGCGCCGCCAGCCCCCGGCCCAGCAGGCCGATATCGGTGCGGCCGAAGATCTGCCAGATCGTGCCCACCACGTTGAAGGGGATCAGCAAGGGCAGCGCCATCAGCACCAGCACCAGGCTGGACCAGAAGCCCTTCTTGGGCATGTTCAGCGCCACGAAGATGCCCAGCGGCACCTCGATCGCCAGGATGATGGCGGAAAACAGCGCCTGCCGTCCCAGCGCCCCGTGCAGGCGCGAGGAGTGGATCATCTCGTCGAACCATTCCAGGCCGGCCCAGAAGAACTCGTTGTTTCCGAACGTGTCGTTGAAAGCGTAGTTCACCACCGTCATCAGCGGGATCACCGCCGAGAAGGCGACGACGGCCAGCACCGGCAGGACCAGGAACCAGGCCTTGTTGTTCTGGGTCTTTTCCATCAGGCCGCCCCCTCCCCCTGCGGCGCCATGCGCCAGTCGTCGGCATAGACGTTGATCTTGCCCGGCGCGAAGGCGACCTGCGGCAGGCCCTCGACCGGCATGCCCTCGGGCATGACCACGTTCAGCGGCCGGCCCGCCACCTCGCCGCGTACCAGCCGGTGGCGCCCCACATCCTCGACGCGGCGGATGGTCAGCGGCAGCCCGCCGCTGGGCACCAGCGTGGCATGTTCGGGCCGGATGCCGATCTGCACCCGGCCGGCGGCGGGGGCGTAATGCCCACCCAGCGCCACCACCTCGCCGCCGGGCAGCAGGGCGCGGTCGCCCCGCACCTCGGCATCGAGGAAGTTCATCCCGGGCGAGCCGATGAAATAGCCGACGAAGGTATGGGCAGGCTTCTCGAACAGCTCCTCGGGCGTGCCCATCTGCACCACGCGGCCCTCATACATGACCACGACCTTCTGGGCGAAGGTCAGCGCCTCGGTCTGGTCGTGGGTGACATAGATCATGGTATGGCCGAACTGCCGGTGCAGCTGCTTGAGCTGGGTGCGCAGTTCCCATTTCATCTGCGGGTCGATGACGGTCAGCGGCTCGTCGAACAGGATCGCGTTCACGTCCTCGCGCACCATGCCGCGGCCAAGCGAGATCTTCTGCTTGGCGTCGGCGGTCAGGCCCTGCGCCTTGCGCGACAGCATCGCCTCCATGCCGATCATCCGGGCGATCTGGTCTACGCGCGCCTTGATATAGGCGGCGTCCTTGCCGCGGTTCTTCAGCGGAAAGGCCAGGTTGTCGCGCACGGTCATCGTGTCATAGACCACCGGGAACTGGAACACCTGGGCGATGTTGCGCTCGGCCGTCGGCGCGTCGGTCACGTCGCGGTCGTTAAACAGCACCCGGCCGTGGCTGGGGGTCAGCAGCCCCGAGATGATGTTCAGGAGCGTGGTCTTGCCGCAGCCCGACGAGCCCAGCAGCGCATAGGCGCCGCCGTCCTGCCAGACATGGTCCATCTCCTTCAGCGCGTAATCCGCCTCGGATCGCGGATGCGCGAGATAGCTGTGGGCGAGGTTCTTGAGCGTGATCTGCGCCATGTCAGGCCGCCCTCGCATAGGCGGCCGGGGCGGCAAGCCGCTCGGACGCATCGAACAGGTAGACATGCGCCGGGTCCAGCCAGACCGAAAGCGGCTGGCCGGCGGTCAGCAGATGCACGCCCTCGACCAGTCCGACCCAGCGGTCGGCGCCGTGTTCGACATGGACGAAGGTTTCCGAGCCGGTGATCTCGGTCCCGACGAGCGTACAGGCGAACTCGACCGCCGCCGGGCCGTGCCGGGTCAGCGACAGATGGTTGGCGCGGAACCCGGCCAGATAGGCGCCGTCCGGCAGGTCGGAGAAACTGCCCGAGGCCAGCGCACTTTCGCCGAAGCTGACGGCATCGCCCTGCTTGCGGGCGCCGACGAAATTCATCGGCGGATCGCTGAAGACCCGCGCGGTGGTCGCATCGACCGGCTGGCGATAGACGGCGGGCGTGGGGCCAAACTGCGTCACCCGGCCCTGCCACAGCGTCGCGGTCTGGCCGCCCAGCAGCAGCGCCTCCTCGGGCTCGGTGGTGGCATAGACGAAGATCGCGCCGGAGGCCTCGAAGATGCGCGGGATCTCGACCCGCAATTCCTCGCGCAGCTTGTAGTCGAGATTCGCCAGCGGCTCGTCCAGCAGCACCAGCCCGGCGCCCTTGACCAGCGCGCGCGCCAGCGCGCAGCGCTGCTGCTGGCCGCCCGACAGTTCCAGCGGCTTGCGGGCCAGCATGGGCGTCAGGCGCAGCATCTCGGCGGTCTCGCGCACCTTGCGGTCGATCTCGTTCCGCGGCCGGCCCAGGATGCGCAGCGGCGAGGCGATGTTCTCATAGACCGAAAGGCCGGGATAGTTGATGAACTGCTGGTAGACCATGGCGACGCCGCGGTCCTGCACCCGTTGCCCGGTCACGTCCTGCCCGTTCCAGAGGATGCGGCCGGTCGAAGGCTGGTCCAGCCCCGCCATCAGCCGCATCAGGCTGGTCTTGCCGGACAGCGTCGGCCCCAGCAGCACGTTCATGGTGCCCCTTTGCAAGGTCAGGCTGGTGGGATGGATATGCACCCTTCCCCCGACCGACCGGGACACGCCCTGCAATTCCAGCAAAGCCTTCCTCCCCTATTCCGCCGCCGGATGGGCGGCATGCCGCTTGTCCACGAACGCCTCCAGTTCGCGGCGCTGTTCCTCGTTCATGTGCAGGCCCAGCTTGGTGCGCCGCCACAGGATGTCCTGGGCGCTCTGGGCGAATTCGTTGCGGATCAGCCAGTTCACCTCGGTCTCGGTCAGCCCGGCGCCGAAGTCGCGACCCAACGCCGCCATGCTTTCGGCGCCGTTCAGCAGCAGGAAGGCCTCGGTGCCGTAGGTGCGCATCAGCCGGCGGGCAAGCCGCGGCGACAGGAACGGATAGCTGGCCTGCAGCTGCGCGACCACATCCTCGGCCCCGTCCACCGGAAAATCGCCGCCCGGCAGCGGCACCCGCGCCGTCCAGTCGCCGCCGGCCTGCGGAAAGAAGGGCGCGAGCTTGGCCAGCGCGCTTTCCGCCAGCCGCCGATAGGTGGTGATCTTGCCGCCGAACACGTTGAGCAGCGGCGCACCGCCCTCGTCGAGGCTGAGCACATAGTCCCGCGTTGCCGCCGTGGCCGATTTGGCCCCGTCATTGTAAAGTGGCCGCACCCCGGAATAGGTCCAGACCACCTGGTCGGGCGTCACCGCCTTGGCGAAATACTGGCTGGCGAAGGCGCAGAGATAATCGCGCTCGGCATCCGAGCAGCGCGCCTCGCCCGGCGGGCCCTGATGGTCCATGTCGGTGGTGCCGATCAGGGTGAAATCCTCCTCGAAGGGGATGGAGAAGATGATCCGCCCGTCCTCGCCCTGGAAGAAATAGCAGCGGTCGTGATCGTAAAGCCGCGGCACGACGATATGGCTGCCACGCACCAGCCGCACCCCTTCCGAGGACTGGATATGCGCGACGTTGCGGATCACCGCCTCGACCCAAGGCCCGCCGGCATTGACCAGCGCGCGGGCGTGGTGGATGCGCATGCCCTCCGGCCCCTCGGTGGTGACGCGCCACAGCCCGCCCGCCCGCTCGGCATGGGTGACGCGGGTGCGGGTCAGGATGGTGGCGCCGCGCGCCTGCGCATCGCGGGCATTCAGCACCACCAGCCGGGAATCCTGCACCCAGCAGTCGGAATATTCCCAGCCGAGCCGGAAGCCCGGCTTCAGCGGCGCGGCCAGCGGATCGCGGGACAGGTCCAGCCGCCTGGTGCCCGGCAGGATCCTGCGCCCGCCCAGATTGTCGTAAAGGAACAGCCCCAGCCGGATCAGCCAGGCCGGCCGGCGGCCCCGCAGCCAGGGCATGGCGAAGGACAAGAGCCGCGAGGTGGGCGTGTCGCTTTCGAACCGCATCTGCGGCGAATAGGGCAGCACGAAGCGCATCGGCCATGAGATATGCGGCATGGCGACCAGCAGCGTCTCGCGTTCCTCCAGCGCCTCGCGCACCAGCCGGAACTCGAAGAATTCCAGATAGCGCAGCCCGCCGTGGAACAGCTTGGTCGAGGCCGAAGAGGTCGCCTGCGCCAGATCGCCCATCTCGGCCAGGGTGACCGAAAGCCCGCGCCCGGCCGCGTCGCGCGCGATGCCGCAGCCGTTGATTCCGCCGCCGATGATGAAAAGGTCGGCCTCGGGCCGCGCTGGTGCTGACACGCCGATCCCTCCCCCGTCGTTTCGCGCCTGTCGATAGCGAAAAGGTGTAACGGCTGCGTGATTCCCGTCAAGCGAAAATTTTCGTTTATGATCGTTTTGCGGAAATCGAATGTTCGGGCGCGGCGTTGCGGCGAATTTCGTTGGAAAGTGCAGCGTCAGAGGCGCAAGAAGGGCAAAATGCCGCGCGTTTTCGTGGAGCTGCCTCGGCGCGGGCTTCGCAAGGGCGGTCAGATGCGAACCTAAACGAACATTGCCGAAAAGAAAGCCGCGGGTGGAACCACGGTCTGGCGAAACCGGTCGGCAGGCCCGGCCCGTCCGCGGATTCCGCGATGCAGCGGAACGGTGGTCCTTTCCGTGGTCGCAGCGCCGTTTCAGGCTCCGTTGGTCTTGGTCTTGCTGCGAAAATCTGGCAAAGGACGCGCATCCAAGAACAAGGGCCACCCAGATGAACAGCCAATCCGTCATACATACCGGGGGTCAGGCGGCCACGCTGACCCATCTCCAGCGCCTGGAGGCCGAAAGCATCCAGATCATGCGCGAGGTGGTCGCCACGGCCGACAACCCGGTGATGCTGTATTCCGTGGGCAAGGATTCTGCCTGCATGCTGCATCTGGCGAAGAAGGCGTTCTATCCGGCCCCGCCGCCCTTCCCGCTTCTGCATGTCGACACCACCTGGAAGTTCCGCGCCATGTACGAGCTGCGCGACCGCGCCGCGGCCGAGGCCGGCATGGAATTGATTGTCCACCACAACCCCGAGGCGATGGAAAAGGGCATCAACCCCTTCGACCACGGCAGCCTGCATACCGACATGTGGAAGACCGACGGGCTGAAACAGGCGCTGAGCAAGTTCAATTTCGACGTGGCCTTCGGCGGCGCCCGCCGCGACGAGGAGAAGTCGCGCGCCAAGGAGCGGGTGTTCTCGTTCCGCTCGGCCAACCACCGCTGGGACCCCAAGAACCAGCGCCCCGAGCTGTGGAAGCTTTACAACACCCGCAAGGGCAAGGGCGAATCGATCCGGGTCTTCCCGCTGTCGAACTGGACCGAGCTGGACATCTGGCAATACATCCACCTGGAAGGCATCGACATCGTGCCGCTGTATTTCAGCGAGCCGCGCCCGGTCGTGGAACGCGACGGCCTGCTTATCATGGTCGATGACGACCGCTTCCCGCTGCGCGACGGCGAGCAGCCGGTGATGAAATCGGTGCGCTTCCGCACGCTGGGCTGCTATCCGCTGACCGGTGCTGTGGAATCCGACGCCCGCACCCTGCCCGAGGTCATCCAGGAAATGCTGCTGACCACCACGTCCGAGCGCCAGGGCCGCGCCATCGACCACGACCAGTCCGCGTCGATGGAGAAGAAGAAGCAAGAGGGGTATTTCTGAAATGAACCTTCAAGACAAAGACCCCGTCTACGTCACCGAGGCGCTGATCGCCGAGGATATCGACGCCTATCTGCTGAAGCACCAGCACAAGACCATGCTGCGCTTCATCACCTGCGGTTCGGTCGACGACGGCAAGTCGACGCTGATCGGCAGGCTGCTCTATGACAGCAAGATGATCTTCGAGGACCAGCTGGCCAGCCTGGAAAACGATTCGAAGGTCGTGGGCACCCAGGGCGGCGAGATCGACTTCGCCCTGCTGGTCGACGGCCTGGCGGCCGAGCGCGAACAGGGCATCACCATCGACGTGGCCTATCGCTTCTTTGCCACCGACAAGCGCAAGTTCATCGTCGCCGACACCCCTGGCCATGAACAATACACCCGCAACATGGTCACCGGCGCCTCGACCGCCGACCTGGCGGTGATCCTGATCGACGCCCGGCAAGGCGTGCTGACCCAGACCCGGCGACACAGCTATCTGGTGAACCTGCTCGGCATCAAGAACGTGGTGCTGGCGGTGAACAAGATGGACCTGGTCGATTACTCGGCCGAGCGGTTCTACGAGATCGTCGCGGATTATTCGCATTTCGCCAAGCAGATCGGCATGGACAGCTTCCTGCCGATCCCGATCTCGGGGCTCAAGGGCGACAATATCGTCAGCCACAGCGACAACATGCACTGGTATCAGGGCCCGACGCTGCTGGGCCATCTGGAAGAGGCACCGGTCAGCGACACGCGCATGCTGGACCAGCCATTCCGCATGGCGGTGCAATGGGTGAACCGGCCGAACCTGGATTTCCGCGGCTTCGCCGGCCAGATCGGCGCCGGCGCGGTGCGGCCGGGCGACGCGATCCGGGTGCTGCCCTCGGGCAAGACCACCACGGTCAAGTCGATCGTCACCTATGACGGCGATCTGGACCAGGCGGTCGCCGGCCAGTCGGTGACGCTGACCTTCGCCGACGAGATCGACTGCTCGCGCGGCGACGTGATCGTGCAATCGGATCAGCCCTGCGAGGTCGCCGACCAGTTCGAGGCGACGCTGGTCTGGATGGCCGAGCAGGAGATGCTGCCGGGCCGCCCCTACCTGCTGAAGATCGGCACCCAGACCGTCACCGCCACCGTCACCGAGCCGAAATACGAGGTCAACGTCAACACGCTGGAGCATCTGGCCAGCAAGACCCTGGGGCTGAACGCCATCGGGGTGGTCAACATCTCGACCGACCGGCCGATCCCGTTCGAGGCCTATGCCCAGAACCCCGACCTTGGCGGCTTCATCCTGATCGACCGCATGACCAATGCCACGGTGGCGGCGGGGATGATCCATTTCGCGCTGCGCCGGTCGCAGAACATCCACTGGCAGGCGCTGGACGTGAACCGCGAGGCCCATGCGGCGCTGAAGAACCAGAAGCCCGCCGTGGTCTGGTTCACCGGCCTGTCCGGCTCGGGCAAGTCGACCATCGCCAATATCGTCGAGAAAAAGCTGCATGCGCTTGGCAAGCACACCTTCCTGCTGGATGGGGATAACATCCGCCACGGGCTGAACCGCGACCTGGGCTTTACCGATGCCGACCGGGTGGAGAACATCCGCCGCGTCGGCGAGGTGGCGAAGCTGATGACCGATGCGGGGCTGATCGTGCTGACCGCCTTCATCTCGCCCTTCCGCTCGGAACGGCAGATGGTGCGCGACCTGATGGCGCCGGGCGAATTCGTCGAGGTCTTCGTCGACACGCCGCTGGAAGTGGCCGAGGCGCGCGACGTCAAGGGCCTCTACAAGAAGGCGCGCGCGGGCCAGCTGAAGAACTTCACCGGCATCGACAGCCCCTATGAACAGCCCCAGCAGGCCGAAATTACCGTCAACACCGTCGACCTGACCCCGGAGGACGCCGCCGAGCGCATCGTGCAATATGTCCTGCGCGAAATGAGCTGACGGCCGCACCATGCAAGGCGGGCGGGCGGCAAATCGCCCGCCTGCTCCTCCATCCGGAGCGATTTCCGGAAACCGGCCCGCCGGGGTGGCCCGCAAGCTTCGACCGGGAATCTCCGCGGGGTTTCGGCTGCCGCGCACCAGCAAACCGGCGCGGCAGGCCCGCGACTCCGTCGCGGCGATCCGGCGCTTTCCCCGGCTTGCGGGCCGCCTGCCGGGCCATGGTCCGGCATAAGAATCCGGAAGGAAGGCGCATTGGGCGGATTTCCGCCCAGATTTGACCCTGCCGGACAGGTGGTTTGACGGTCACCGTGGGCGGCCTGCCACAGCGTGCCGCGCGGACAAATTCGGCTTTATCGACAGCGCGTTGGAAATCCTTCTGCATTCAGGGCATTCTGCATTCTTTTGATGCTGAAGCATTTGTGAACCCGGCAAAGCCCTGCCTTTTTTCGCAGTCTCGGTTGCAGGAACTGAACGATTCAGTTTAACAACGCCTCGTATCGACCGACTTGTTTCGGTCCCTTTTGGCCAACCTGACGAACGCCTGAAACGAGACACAGACATGCCTTTCGGCGGACCGCTTCCAGCAGACGTCCTGTTCTGCTCGTTCCACACACCTGACGACTATTACGCACAGTCAGCGCAGAACCTGCGTCGTTCGCTGGACCGGCTGGGCATCGCCCATGAGATTGCCGAGGTTCCCAAGGCGCCCGGCGAGGAATGGCTGGAGATCTGCCGCAAGAAGATCCCGTTCCTGCACTCGGTCTGCGAGAGCAACCCGAAGCGCAAGATCTTCTGGATCGACGTGGATTGCGACATCGACTACCTGCCGGATTTCGTCTCGGGCTTCTCGGCCGACATCATCGGCTTCCAGCGCGGTTTCGGCCATCCCATGCGGATCGGCTATGCCAACAGCGCGCGCTTCTGGGAGCCGTGCTTCTGGGGCATCAACACCACGGCCGCCGCACGCAACTACATCCGCGACGCCCGCGCCGCCTGCGAAACCATGACGATGCGCGCCACGGACGATTTCTTCTTCGAGGAAGCCTGGCGCAAGAACGCCGATCAGCTGACCTTCCAGATGATTCCCTCGTCCATGCTGCTGGGGCGCGCCGACCTGCCCGACAGCGGCCGCCGGCCGTTCTTCTATTTCGGTTCCAGCGGCAATGTCGCCACCTTCAAGGGGCTGGCCGCCCAGCACAGCCGCTCGACGGCGGCGGCGCGCGCCCTGTCCGGCGGGGCAAAGCCGAAATCGGTCGCGCTGCAGGCCGCGCGCCGTCTGCAGGGCGCCCTGCCCCGCCGGGTCGCGGTGCCACTGCGGCGGCTGTCGGACAGCATTGGGCTGACGGAATACCTGTCGCCCACCATGCCGGCCTCGCGCGAGCTGTCGCAGCGCAGCATCTACAATCTGGTCCATGAGGCCCGCAGCGGCAATCGCGAGGCGGTCGAGGCCCGCATCGCCGATATCTCGTCCCGCCGGCTGCTGGGCAATACCGACCGGGTGGTGATCGGGGCGGCGATGGCCTTCCTGGATCATGTAACGAACGGAACCGGCGCGCCGCTGCCGCTGCTGTGGTGGGACAAGCCTTATCCGGGCAATTACGGCGACTGGCTGTCGCCGCTGATCCTGCAGGCCCATGCCGGCAGGCCGGTGCGCTTCCAGCGCCATGACGAGATCGGCGCCGGGCCGCATCTGATGGCCGTCGGCTCGATCGGGCGCTTCGCGCAGAAAAGCTCGATCCTCGTCGGCACCGGCTTCAGCCGCGCCGATACCGAGATCGCGCCCGATGCGACCTATATCTCGTTGCGGGGTCCGCATTCGGCGCAGCTGGTCGCCGAGGCGGGCGGGCCGCGCGTCGAACGCTTCGGCGATCCGGCGGCGATCCTGCCCCGGTTGATCCCGCTGGAACGGCCGCAGGCGACGAACGGGCGCCTGGCGCTGGTGCGCCATTTCGCGCATCGCAAGCTGTCGCTGCGGCTGCCCGAGCAGGTGGACGAGCTTTCGGTGCTGCTGTCGCGCCGCGCCGATATCGAGTCGCTGATCGGCACCCTGCTGCAATATGATGCGGTGCTGACCAGCGCGATGCATGTCTACATCACCTGCCATGCCTATGGCATTCCGGTCGGGCTGATCACCTTCGAGGGCTTCGAGGACGCCGTCGCCGGCGACCGGATCAAGTATCGCGACTACGCCGCCGGCGTCGGGCTGCCCGAACGCCTGCCGCAGACGGTGGGCCTGGACCTGCGTCATCGCGCGCTGACCGACCTGGTCGAGCATGACCGCATTTCCGAGGCGGCGATGGATGACATCGAATCCGCCCTGACAGAGGCCGTCGCGGCCTATGACCGCGCCGCCCGTCCCCTGATGCAATAACGATCGGAACGGCTCGTGAAAGATCTGGAAACTCCGCAGCGCACACAGCCCGCCAACCCGCGTGTCCTGCCTCCGGTCGGCCGCTCGGGCTGGAAGCGGGTTCATACGCTGGTGCTGGCCAGCTTCCTGCTGGTCTTTGCGCTGCCTTCGCTGCTTGTCGCGACCTACATGTTCCTGATCGCCAAGGACCAGTATGTCTCCGAGGTCTCTTTCGTGGTCCGCGACGAAGAGACGCCGAACCTGGGGCTGCTGGCCGGATTCGGCCTGTCCTCGGTGGGCAACACGACCACGGATGCGCAGATCCTCTACAAATACCTGCGCAGCCCGAACTTCGTCGCCCAGCTCGACCGCGAACTGGACCTGCGGGCGATGTTCACCAAGCCCAAGGGCGACCCGGTCTTCACGCTGCGTGAGGGATCGAGCCAGGAGCAGCTGGTGGATTACTGGCGACGGATGGTCACCATCAGCGTCGATTCGGCGACCGGCATGATCGAGATCGAGGTGCGCGCCTTTACCTCCGAGGACGCCCACCGCATCGCGCAGGGCATCCACAAGGCCGCCGGCCGCCTGGTCAACGCCGTCTCGGACGAGGCGCGCGACAATTCGCTGCGCTACGCCCAACGCGACCTCGCCAAGACCGAGGACGACCTGGCCAAGGCCCGCGTGGCGCTGGCGCGCTTCCGCGACAAGTACAAGCTGATCGACCCGCAATCGGTGGTGAACATCAACGCCTCGGTGGTCACCAGCCTGTCGCAGGAACTGACCGAGGCCATGGTCCAGGTCGAGACCCTGCGTAACCAGGGCACCGCCGATGTCCGCCTGACCCAGGCCCAGCTGCGCGTCGATGTGCTCAAGCGCCGGATCGAGCAGGAACAGCAGAGCTACGCCACCAGCGCGCCCAGCGATGTCAGCTTCAGCTCGGTGGTGGACGAATACACCAAGCTGCAGCTGGACCTGGAACTGGCCGAGAAAAGCTATGCGCTCGCGCTGTCGGGGGTCGAGGGCGCCCGCGCCAAGTCCGAACAGGACAGCCGCTACCTCGCGACCTTCGTCGAGCCCACCCTGGCCGAGACGGCCACCCGCCCGCGGCGGCTGATGATCACGCTTCTTGCCGTCACCTTCATCTTCATCGGCTGGCTCAGCCTCGTGCTGATCGGCTATAGCAACCGCGACCGACACTGATGATCCGGCTGGAGAACCTGTCGAAAAGCTTCACGGTCAACGGGCGCACCACGGTCGTGGCGCGCGACGTGAACGTGACCTTCCCGACGGGGACCAGCGTCGGCCTGCTGGGCCATAACGGCGCCGGCAAATCGACGCTGCTGCGGATCATCGCCGGCGTTATCCGGCCCGATCGCGGGCGGGTGGTGACCACCGGCACCGTATCCTGGCCGGTGGGCTTTGCCGGCAGCTTCCATCCCGACCTGACCGGCGCGCAGAACACCCGCTTCATCGCCCGGGTCTATAATGTCGATGCCGACAAGCTGCTGGCCTTCGTCGCGCATTTCTCGGATCTGGGGCATCACCTCTACCTGCCCTTCGGGCATTACTCGTCGGGGATGCGCTCGCGGCTGGCCTTCGGCGTGTCGATGGGCATCCATTTCGACACCTATCTGGTGGACGAGGTGACCTCGGTCGGGGACGGCAATTTCCGCGACAAGAGCCAGAGCTATTTCCGCAACCGGCTGAAGAACAGCGGTGCCATCATGGTGACACATTCCATGCGCATGATCCGCGCGGTCTGCGATTCTGCCGCGGTGCTGCACAAGGGGCAGCTGACCTATTTCGAGGATGTCGAGCAGGCCATCGAGGTGCACCAAGCCAATATCGGCGCCAGCGGCGTGGACGACGAGGACTGACGCGATGCAAGCCCTGATGCCCCAACATCACCCCCTGACCCGGATGCCGGCGCTGCGCACCATCTTCGCGCTGATCTTCCGCGAGATGTCCACCTCTTACGGCAAGTCGCCGGGCGGGTTCATCTGGACGGTGCTGGAGCCGGTGGGCGGCATCGCGCTGCTGACCATCATCTTTTCGCTGGGCGTGCGGGTGCCGCCGATGGGGTCCAGCTTTGCGCTGTTCTATGCCTCGGGGCTGCTGCCCTTCATCATGTTCCTCGACATCAGCCGCAAGATCGCGCAATCGCTGTCCTTCTCGAAGCAGCTGCTGTTCTATCCCGGCGTGACCTTCGTCGATGCGATCATCGCGCGCTTCGTGCTGGCCTGCATGATCCAGGCGCTGGTCTTCGTGATCGTGCTGACCGGCATCATCTATTACGACGATATCGAGCTGATCGTGAACCTGCCCCGGATCATGCTGGCCTTCCTGATGGCCGCCGGGCTGGCGCTCGGCGTGGGCTGCATGAACTGCTTCCTGATGCGGCGCTTTCCCGTCTGGGCCAACATCTGGGGGATCATCACCCGGCCGCTGTTCCTGCTGTCGTGCATCTTCATGTCCTTCGACAGCATTCCGATGCCCTATCGCGATTATGTCTGGTTCAACCCGCTGATCCATATCGTCGGCACCAGCCGCTCGGGGTTCTATTCGACCTATCGCGCCGAATATGTCGAGCCCCTCTATGTCATCACCATCGCCGCGGTGCTGTTCGCCGCCGGCCTGGCGCTGCTGACCAAATGGCACCGCGATCTGGCGCAGCGATGAAATACCCGGCCATGGCGGTGCCATGGCCAAGCCCGGAAGCCGGCCCTTGCGCCGGACCGAAATACCCGCCCCAGCGACGGCATCCCCGTGCCGTGCCAGGGTCTTGGCCAGCCCGTCACCCCCGCAGCGAAAGCGGGACCGCCGGGCTTGGTTTCCGGATTGATCCGGAAAGGTAAGATACTGATTTTTTTGTTTATACATAATCCTCCTCCCCTCCCTATTGCCGTCGCGTCTGCGGCAGGTGAAACCTCTCAAGGAAAAGCTGCTCCCATGACCGAAACAAGCGCCAACACCAACCTCTTCCAGCCCTCCCCAACCCCCGTCTCGGTGCGCCTGGCCAAGAAGCTGTTGCCCGAAGCCCTGCTACGCTATGTCCGCCGCCGCGGCGAGGTGGCCAGCCAGCGCATCACCATCGTCAGCTTCTATACCGAGGGCGGCTATTACGAAGAAAAGGCCAACGAGCTGCGCGCCCGCTGCGACGAGCTGGGCATGCTGCACGACATCCAGCCCATCACCTTTCCCGAAGGCACGAGCTGGAGCGAGATCTGCCGCGCCAAGGTCCGCTTCTATCGCAAGATGCTGCTCAAGCATCGCAGCACGATCATGTGGGTCGACGTGGACACCAAGCTGCTGCGCAATGTCGATAACCTGGCCAGCCGCGCCTATGACATCGCGGCCTTCATGCGCGGATTCCGCTTCCTACCGCAGGAAAATTTCTCGCTTTACGCCCGCCGCTTCCATCCGGGCTATCTGATCCTGAACTACACCCGCGAGACGCTGGAACTGCTTTACGAATGCAAGCGGGTCGAACGCGAAACCGAGGGCGATTTCACCGACGACTACATCCTCGAAGAGGCCTTCCGGCGCACCAGCGCCCGGCCGCGGCTGCTTGTGCTGTCGCCCAATGACGTCGTCCGCCCGCAGGATTCTGAAAATCCCGGCGCCTACTTCCTGCATGGCGACAGCGGAAACGTCAAGGAATTCAAGGGCAAGGTGCTTCAGCACACCCCCGACATCATGCGTCCCGAAAGCCAGAAGGCGGTCATTCTGGACCTGATCTCCGACGCGGCGCGGGCGGGGCGGCGGACGCTGGTCTGCGACTATTTCCACGCCCTGCTGTCGCGCGATCCCGAGGATTACGCCAGCTATCACCGGCTGCTCGAGATCTCGGCCAAGTTCAAGGACCCTTCGGTGCTGAAGGCCAATCTGGCGCGCTATCGCGACAACGAGCATCTTCACCCCTATGCGCTGCGCTTCCAGCTCTTGCAGGCGATCGACCAGAAGGCATGGGCCCGCGCGGACGAGCTGTTCTCCGAGATCCTGCTGACCGGGAACGAGGCGGTCATCAGCTTCTCGCGCAGCCGGCTGTTCCGCGCCTCGCTCGACCGGCGGGCGGAACAGCGCGGCATTGAGCCCTCGCGGCGGGTCAAGCTGTTCTGGTGGGAACAGCCTTATCCCGGCAACCTGGGCGACATCGTGAACCCCTATATCGTCGAGAAGGTCACCGGCATTCCCCCGGAATGGGCGGGCCGCGGCATCGGGCTCTGCGCCATCGGGTCGGTCATCAAATACGCCCGCGAGGGCAGCCGGGTCTGGGGCAGCGGCACGCCGAATTCCCGCGACACCCTGGCGGCAGGGGCGCATTACCACGCGGTGCGCGGCCCGCTGACCCGCGACCTGGTCATCGCCAACGGCGGCACCTGCCCCGAGGTCTATGGCGATCCGGCCTGGCTGCTGCCGATCCTCTATCCGCGCACGGCCAAGCCGCGCCACAAGACCGGGCTGATCCTGCATTTCACCCATGAAGAGATGGCGACCCCGGTCGATCCGGCCGTCAAGCGCATCGACATCCGCCGTCTCGGCTATGACGAGATCGAGGCCTTCCTGGACGAGATGCACGATTGCGAGCGCATCGTCTCCTCCTCGCTGCACGGCGTGATCATCGCGCAGGCCTACGGCATTCCCGCCTGCCTGGCGACGGTTACCTCGTCCAGCACCCAGATCCATGGCGACGGCATCAAGTTCGACGACTATTACCAGTCGATCGGCCATGAGCGCGCGCCCGAGGCGGTGGACCTGTCGCAATTCTCCGGCCTTGATCCGGACACCATCCCCGCCGAGCGTTTCCTGCTGGCCCGCAAGCCCATCGACATCGCGGCCCTGCTGGCGGCGGCGCCCTTCGAGGCCCTGCCCGAGGTGACCCGCGCCGCCGGGGAGTGGATGGCAAGCTGGCAGGCCGGACCCGTCCCGGCCAGGACCTGAAAGAACACGATACATGGATCAATCCCACAAAGAGGGCGAACCGGCCCCCACCCCTGTCGCCGCCCCCGCCGGGGCCGGGGAAAGCCGGTTCGCCGTCACCTATCTGCGCGAGAACTCGCCGACCTGGGACCGCGCGCGGTTCCGGGCGGTGCTGGGAGGCGAGATCGAGCCCGAGACCCAGGCCGAGATCGGCCGGCGGCGGACGGCGCTGCGCAACTATGCGCCCAGCCCCCTGCACCGTTCTTACGGCGGCAAGTCCCATGCCGGGCGCGAGGGGCCGGGCCTGGTCACCTCGGACATTCTGGCGATCTCGCCCGCCTATGGTGCTGTGCTCTACAATCTGGCGCGCAGCATCGAGGCAGGGCTGATCCTCGAGGCAGGCGCGGGTTTCGGCATTTCGTCGATGTATCTGGCCGCGGCCGCCCGCCGGGCCGAAGGCGGCACGCTGCTCTCCTTCGAGATCTCGGATTATGCCGAGATCGCCCAGGCTTCGGTCAACCTGATCGATCCCGGCTCGCGGGTGGTGCAAGGCGATTTCGCCTGTTTTTCCTCCTATCTGGCCGGTGCGGCCGAGGTGGATCTGGCCTTTATCGATGCGGTGCATGAAAAGGATGCCATGCTGCGCAGCTTTCGTTCCCTGATCGGTTGGATGGCGCGGCGATCCATGATCATCGTGGACGATCTGTCCTATTCCGAATCCTCGCGCGAGGCCTTTCGCTGCATGATCCGCATGGAGCACCATGATTTCGTCTGCATCGTGAATCGGCGGTTCGGAGTGCTGATCAAGGGATAGGCGGGTTCATCACCTGCAATAACCCTAACAGCTATGAGATTGGGAAAACCGGGAAATCAAAGGTGAAACTGTGAAGCGTATATTTCTACATATAGGGCAGCCAAAGAGTGGAACAACTGCGCTTCAAAGAACCTTTGCTGCTTATAATGATTCTCCCGCAAATAGATTCATTCACTATCCCCTCAACGGAAGATACGGCCGTTATCAAAAGAAAGCGGTTGCTCATCACAATCTTGCCTACGAGCTATATGCACCAAAATCCTTCCGGCCAGATTTTGGAGGGTGGAGTGATCTACAGGCCGAGATAGATGCCACCGAGAAAGATAACGTTGTGATCTCCAGCGAAGCGTTCCGACGCTTCTTGGCAAACGCAGCCGCCGGAAAACTCCGCAAACTTTTTCCTCAATATGATTGCAAAGTAGTTCTTTATCTGCGCCCACAATGGGACTATATCGAATCCGGCTATAATCAACTCATAAGATTCGGGCGATACCGCGGAAATATCGGGTCGTTCTATGAGCAGCAAGGCAGAAAGCTGATAGATTATCAGAATATTGTTACTGCCTGGAGCAAGGCGGTTGGACAGGATAACATCATCTGCCTGCCCTTCAACAAAGAAGTGAAGACGAATGGCATAGTCAAGCACTTCATTTCACACGCCCTAAATATGAATGTCGACGTTCCGAGCTCGGAGACGGCGAATACGAAAGCTGGACTGAGAGCACTTAGTGCAATACGTTACTGTTCGGCGAGATACAAACGGAGAACCGGGCAGGAGGCCCTTCCGACAAAGTATATCATGATGCTATCAACTTTGTTCAGGAACTATCCGGGGGAGGTAAATGATTTCTCCTTCATGACTCCAGAGCTACGGCAAAAAATATACCAAGAATCTCTTGAAACGAACAAGTGGCTTGCTGATCGCTTTCCTGGTTTCTCCAGTCCCGAATTTCTTGCTTGCGCCGACCTTGAAAGAAGAGACACAGTAACTAAGTTTCCGGAGCTAAGCAAAGAGGAGACAGAGTTGTGCGACAGCTTGATCAGAGCTGCGGCCCGCGGCAGGCTTCTGCTACGCTATAGTAACGGGCAACGTGTTCCGGAAGAATGGTGGCGGGGAAAGCCTTCTATTCTGAACTTGAAGTCTTGGAAGCCGAGCCTGTGGATGTTCCGACGGAGTTGAGCAGCAGCCAAATCAGGTCGGAGGCGTCCCCGGTCTTTTCCAAAGGCTGAAGCCCGGCTGACCCCAAATCCGACTTACCGCTGCACGACCCGGAGCGCGCAGTTCAGGAGCGACATGATGAGAAAATTCGACGTCTTTGTCCACGGCGCCACCCCGTCGGGGATTTTCTCCGCCATCGTATGCGCGCGGGCGGGAAAATCCGTCGTGATTCAGGCACCGGAATCGTCAATCGGCGGCATGATCACCGGCGGGCTCGGCATCACGGATGCTCCGCATCGATTCAAGAACTGGGCTGGCGGGGTCGTCGAGGAATTTACCGACGCGGTTTCCTCGATCACCGGCTATAACGCTTCAAGCTTCCTGCAGTGGAACTTTCCCCCTTCGGTGGCGCACCGGGTATTGTCCCGGATGATCCGTGCAGAACCGAATATCGTTCTGGCGTTGGGTGAAACCATCACGCAGGTCATCCGCAATGAGATCGTGGACCAGGACGGCCAACCGGACAGCGCCGTTGCGGAACGCGGAACCCGCATCGCCGCGATAGCCACGGAAGGATGTTCCTGGCTGCGAAAGCCGGGAAAAGGCGGGGTCTATGCCGCAAAGGTCTATATCGATGCCAGCTATAATGGCGGCCTCATGGCTGCCGCAAACGTGCCCTGGAGAATTGGCCGCGAGGCGGCCTCGCAATTTGGCGAAGACTATGCGGGCGCCAATCCCGGCTGCGTCACCGAGCGCGCTTACGATGTCGTCGATGAGAAAGGCAATCTCACCAAATACGGCGGCTGGCGCGCATTCGAACCCAAGGGCAGCGCCGATCGCAGAAGCATGGCGATGGGTTTCAGGAATTGCATTACCAACATTCCCGGCGAACAGAACTTGCGTTTCCCTGCGCCGCCTGGTTTCGACATTCGCGATTTCTCCGATGAGATCCGGATTGCAAATGACGACCCGTCACTTAAGATCAACACCCGCGAACATGCCTATCGGCCCATATATCGCGCAACCTACGATGCCGAATCGGCAAGCCGCGCCATTCCGGATTTTCCGGACCTGAACGAGGTTCAGCGGCAGAATGCATGGCTGCGTTTTTCCAACATCAGGAACATGTCGGAATATCGCGACAAGTTTTCTGCAAACGGAAGTGATGTTCGCGGCCCCATATGCGCTGAGTATTGTGAAGCCTCGGATCGGCGCCGCCATGAGATTCGCGAGCTCCTCGCTTACAGGGAACTAGGCCGCCTGCACGTCTTTCAACAGCGCCCGGAAGTGCCATACGATATTCGAAAGCGTTTTTCGCCTTGGGGGCTTTGTGCCGACGAGTGGCAGGAAGACTATATCCTCACCCCTGGCTGGCCTTCCGAACTTTATCAACGCGAAGGCCGCCGCCTGGTCGGACAGGCGACGATCAATTTCTGGCATGCGGTTTACGAGGTGAACTGGGACGACAGCATCGCCGTTGGCCAATATGTCCTCGATTCGAAGGCAAAAACCCAGTCCGCGATTCCATTTGGTGGAACGCGTTTTGAGGGCCATCTGGCTGTTCAGCCCTTCCCGGATGCCAACGGAACGGAAGTGAATGCCGGGAATTACAATTTTATCACCGTTCCGCTGCGGGCGGTTGTTCCTCCGGTCGGGGAATGCGACAACCTTATCGTCAGTTGGGGCATATCGGCCAGCGAGGTTGCCTTTACCGCCATCAGGCTGGAGCCCTTCCTGTCCGCAGTCGGCGAAGCCTGCGGCCATGTCGCGCTGACCAGTCTGGAAATGGAGGTTTCGCCGGCAAAACTGTCTTACGCGCCGGTTCAGAATCGCCTCAAGAAGGCCGGCCTGACGATTACTCGCTTCTGATGCTTCTGATGTTCAAGAACAGGATGGCAAGAAACATGGATAACGTCAAAAAGGCGGGCCGCAGGGAAACGCAAGCCTTCACGACCGGAGGCCCGGGCTTGACGATCGTTTCGCCGGATGGCCGTTCCGGTGCGGCGCATTTCATCGTCGAAAGCCCGAATTTCCCCTTCGGAATCGGCGATGTGGATATTTCCAGTGACCAGGAACAGGCCATCGAACTGCAGGCGCAGGGGAAATATATCATCGACAATATCACCATCTGGGCCCCTGCGCGCATTGAGCCGGGCGCCGCGCTGTTGACCCTTCGAACGCTCGACCAGAAAAGAGGCGGCGGCCTGCTGCTGGTGGAAAATGCGGATCTGGGCAGGCTGGCCGAAAAGAATGCCATCCAGGATTTCCCGATCCGGCTGGGAGAATGGCAGGAGGCGCCGTATCTTTACGCGCAGGTTTCGCCGCAAGGAATTGGCACGGTCCGGGTCCAGATTTACGGCCGCATTCTTTCCCTCGCGGACCATCACGCGCGCAGCTCCTATCGGGATCGCCTTCGGTAAAGCCCGAACGGGCGTCTTGCTCTGTCGCATGGATATTTCCCAGCGCCGCAAGCGCCGCTTTTGATTAATATGTATATGATCCATTTGTCTGCGTTTCGACGCTTTTTGGTCCTCTCTAAAATATCATTCTGATTGCGGCTGAAACTTGGTTATTGTCGCAAGCGTAATCGAACTGTGTCGTTCACCAGCATGAAGGTTATCCGCAGGAACAGTTCCGACAGGAATTCAGGATGCTGGATGCAGTCAGAAGGCTCTGCCGGGTCGTGGCACAGGAAGGCGTCACCGGTGCCATCAACCGGGTCCGATACCGTCGCGACGACCGGCTGATGCGCGAGATCAGTGCCCCTTCCGGCCAGCCCATGGCGCTTGTCGGCCACGGGCCGCTGAAGGCGCGGTTTCAGGCCGAGCTTGCGCGCCACGGGCTTCTGGCCGCCGCCTCGGCCGGCTGCCGCTCGATCGTCTTCAACCCCGGCGCTGCCGAGCTTGGCGCGGGGGATCTGGCCGCGGCCGTGCTGGACGACGACTATCTTGCGGCGGCCGGACCGCAGGACGGCGCGATCCAGGCGCTGCTGGCATCGGGCTGCGCGATGATCGTCGGTTCGGAGGAAGGCCTGCGCCGCGCGCTGGCGCTGGGGGCGGCGCTGCCCGACATCACCCTGGTCCCCGACCGGGCTCCGGGACACCAGACCAGGCTGGCCATCGGGCGCTGGCTCGCCTATGCCGGCGCCCTTGATCCCGCCCGCTATCTGGAGGAGGTGCTGGCCTTTGCACCGCCGATCGGCGACCGCGCGCATATCTGCATCAGCCTGCCGGAATATCTGCAAAGGCGCGACAGTTTCCGGCAGGGCAATCCGGCCGGCTTCCGCTTCTTCGACGGCATCCGCCTGCTGCCCGCCTGGAAGGGCTGTGCCTGGAGCTACAAGACCGTCGCCGCCAAGGCGCTGCAATCCGGGGCGGAGCGCCTGACCATCTGCGAGGACGACGCCTTCTTCAGCCCGGATTTCCCGCAATATTGCGCGGCGATCCACCGTTATCTGGACCGCGCCGACTGGGACGTCTTCAACGGCGTGATGACCCGGATCGAGGGCAAGCCCAAGATCAGCCTGCGCAGGCGGCTGGGCGACAATCACATCATCCACACGCCGCACATGATGGGCATGGTGTTCAACGTCTATAACCGCATCGCGCTGGAATGGATGGCAGACTGGTCCCCAGATGCCGGGGATGCGAGCACGAATACCATCGACGAATGGCTCAACAGCATGCCGGGGCTGCGGGTGGTCTCGGCCGTGCCCTTCATCGCCGGCCATCGCGAGGACGTGCATTCCACCATCTTCGGCTTCAAGAACCAGCGCTACAGCGGCATGATCCGCGCGACCGAGCGCGAGATCCTGTCGCAGGTCGAATCCCGCTGACTGCCCGGGCGGCGGATCACCCGGCCGACTTCCCCTGCCCCGGCAGCTTGCGGCGATATCCGGCGATCTTGCGGCGGAGCCGTGCCCGGATGAAGGTGGCCGAGGGCCATTGCCGGAACCGCGCCTGACGCAGTTCCACCACCGACCGGCCCCGGATCTGGTGCGCGGGGACACCGTGCCGGTCGGCAAGATGGGCCATCATGGCGGCCGCGGCCCCCAGTTCCATCCAGGTCGGCTCCATGCGGATCGAGCTGAAGGCGACATGGCTGGCCGAGACGCCGCAGACCGAGAAGAAGTTCCGGCAATCATCGGGATGTGCCAGGATGATCCAGCCCGGCAGGGCATAGCGGTGGGCGCTGTGCGAAAAGAACATCCCCTCGCGCAGGACATTGGTCCCGGTGCGGTTCACCTGCCAGCGCACTGGCTTGCAGTCCAGATGGTATTTGCCGATGCAGATGGCGTCGGCCGGATCGACGCCGCCGCCTTCGATGTCCTGCTGGCGAAAGACATGCGCGCCGACAAGCCTGCGGCCCTCGCGCACATAGACCTCGGGAGGCAGATGGCCCGAATCGGCATATTCGTCCGCGGGCAGGCCGAACTGGCCGAAGAACCGCCGCAGGCGGACGGGCACCGAGTCGTCGTTCTGGATGAAGTGCAGCAGCGCCTGGGTATAACGCGCGAAATCCTGGGTCAGCGCCTTGCGGCGCTCCATCGAAGCTTTCACCCATTCCTGCGTCAGCGCCGGATTGTTCAGCGGCGCGGCCGGGCCGGAATTCATGTCGAACTTGCCGTTCGGCAGCTCGTTCAGCTTGAAATAGGCCGATTGGAAGGTCGTGCCCTGCATCGGGATGGCCTTCGAGGTGATCCGCCCGGCCCGGATCAGCAGCCCAAGGCGGCGGAACAACGCGAAGTTGCGGAAATCGAAATCCTCGGGCGCGATGACCGGCAGGCGGTTTTCGGGCCGGTTGGTCAGCGTGGGGCGGATGCAATAGCTTTGCAGCCGGTCGTCGCCCGTTCCCGGTTCGGCAGGGGGCGACCAGGGCAGGACATAGGGCAGCGGCCGGCCATCCTGCCGCGGGTCGATCGCCGCCTTGGGCTGCCAGGGCAGAAGCGGGCCGAACGGCTGCCGTCCGGCCAGGCTTTCGCCGAACTCGCTGGCGGATTCGCGGCCCAGCCGGTGACGGATGCCGGCAAGGTGCATCAGGTCGCCCTCGTAAGAGGCATCGACCCACCAGCGTGACGACACCTGCCGGCCGTCGCTCAGCCGGCATTCCGCCAGGCGCGGTCCCTCGCGGCGGATGCCGCCGATGTCGCAATGCAGCGCCAGTTCGACGCCGCTGCGCGCCAGCATGGCGCGAAAGACCTTCAGCGCCATGCTGCTTTCGATGCGGACCGGCAGGTGCGGCATGGCATATTCGTCGCGCACCGCCCGGAAGAACTCCAGCGGCACCCCGGTGATCAAGCCGCTGTTGAGCGTGTCGGCGGCATTCAGCCCCGAGGTCATCATGCCGCCCACCCGCCCCGAGGGCTCGACCAGCAGGGTGCGCAGCTTCAGCCGCGCGGCGGTGATCGCCGCGACGATGCCGGCGGGCGTGGCGCGATAGACCAGGAAATCATAGGGCTGGCTGACGGTCATGGCCGGCTTTCGTGCCACAGATCCGTGCGGATGGAAAGTCGCCCTGCCGGTTTTTCCGGCGGCGTTCCGATGGGGGATGCATTTTTGATTTACTAGTATGCAAGTATGCGATACTTTGCTGCCCGGGAGGTGATTCATGTCCATGCAGCCGAATATCGACTTCACGCTTTCGACCGCGCCGCAGGTCCATGAATGGCTGCGCGATGCGATCCTGCGCGGCGCCCTGCCCCCCGGCACTCGCCTGAGCGAGACCGAGATCGCCAACCAGATCGGCGTCAGCCGCCAGCCGGTGCGCGAGGCCTTCATCCGCCTGACCTCGGACGGGCTGGCCGAGGTGCGGCCCCAGCGCGGCACCTATATCAGCCGCATCTCGCTTTCGGCGGTGCTTTCGGCGCGGCTGATCCGCGAGGCCGTGGAAAGCGATCTGGTCCGCATGCTGGCCGAACAGGCCGACGAGCGGCTGCTGACCCGCCTGGATGCCGAGATCGACGAGCAGCGCGAGGCCGTGGCGCGCGACGATGCCGAAACCTTCGTCCGGCTCGACGACCGCTTCCACCGCCTGCTTGCGGTGGCGGCCGGGCAAGAGGCGGTCTGGGTCGTGCTGGAGGGGCTTAAGTCGCAGATGAACCGTCTGCGCTACATCACCGCGCGCACCTTCGACATCCAGAAGCTGATCGGCCAGCATGCCGAGATCGTCGAGGGCCTGCGCAATCACGACCCGGCCCTGGCCGAGCAGGCCATGCGCCGCCATCTGCGCGAGTTGCTGAACGACCTGCCCGAGATCTCGCGCAGCCGTCCCGAACTTTTCATACCCTGACCCGCATCATCCCGGAGGAGAACGATGATCACCCTGAACCGCCGCCGCTTTGCGGCGCTGGCCGTGGCATGCCTGACCGCCGCTTCCGCCATGGGCGCCTCTGCCGCCGAACTGACGCTGAAGCTCGGCCACCTCGCCAACGAACAGAACTCCTGGCACAAGGCCTCGCTGAAATTCGCCGAGGAACTGGCGACACTGACCGAGGGCCGCATCGCCGTCGAGGTCTTTCCCAACGACTCGCTGGGCCGCGAGATGGATCTCATCAACGGCATGCAGCTGGGCACGGTCGAGATGACCATCACCGGCGAAAGCCTGCAGAACTGGGCGCCCATGGCGGCGCTGCTGGCCATTCCCTATGCCTACCAGTCGCTTGAACACATGGACGAGGTCGCCGGCGGCGAGATCGGCAAAGAGATCGAGGCGCAGATCATCGAACGCGCCCAGGTCCGCCCCATCGCCTATTTCGCCCGCGGCGCGCGCAACCTGACCGCCAACCGCGCCATCACCAGCCCGGCCGAGCTGAATCGCATGCGCATGCGGGTGCCGAACGTGCCGCTGTTTGTCGACACCTGGACCGCGCTCGGCGCGCAGCCGACGCCGATGGCCTTCTCGGAGGTGTTCACCTCGCTGCAGAACGGCACCATCGACGGGCAGGAAAACCCGCTGGCGCTGATCCAGGCCGCCTCGCTGAACGAGGTGCAGAGCCATGTGAACCTGACCGAGCATGTGCGGGGCTGGATCTATCTGACCGTGGCCGAGCAGGTCTGGCAGCGCCTGTCCGAAGAGGATCAGGGCCACATGCTGGAAGCCGCCCGCCGCGCCCAGGAGTTCGAGCGCCAGCAGTTCCTGCAGGACGAGGACGCCATCCGCGCCGATCTGGAGGCCAAGGGCATGACCTTCGTCGAAACCGATCAGGCGGCCTTTGCCGAGGGCTCGCGCGAGGCTGTCATCAACAGCGTCGACGAAAGCATCCGGCCCATCGTCCAGGACCTGTTCAACAATTAACCGGCCCGGTCGCGGCGCGCACCGCGCATGCCGCGACTTGCCGACAAGGGTTTGAAGCAGATGAAAAATCTGGCTCTAATGCAACGCATTCTCGCGGCGGTCTGCCGGTTTGCGGTGGGCATCGCCTTCTTCGTGCTGATCGCGGTGGTCACGCTGCAGATCACCACCCGGACCTTCGGCCTGCCCTCGCCGGTCTGGACCGAGGAACTGTCGCGCTACCTGCTGCTCTACATGACCGCCTTCGGCATCGGCCTGTCGCTGATGACGGGCGAGCTGGTGAACGTGGACCTGCTGCAAGAGACGGTCTCGGAAAGCAAGGCCTGGTGGATGCGCCTGATCGCGGCGGTCTGCACGGCGGCGCTTGGCGCGGTTATGGTCTGGCCGGCCTGGAAATTCACCCAGATCGGGGCCTTCCAGCGCGCGCCCAGCCTGCGCTGGCCGATGGACATCATCCACGCCTCGGTGCTGGTGCTGTCCGTCCTGCTTTGCCTGTTCGCCCTGCTGCGCGTGATCGGCATGATCGCCGGCACCGATGACGGGCGGCCCCACCTTGCCGAGGAAGCCTGATCCATGGACCTTTTCCTGCTTCTGACCACCTTCATCGTGACGCTGGCGCTTGGCGTGCCAGTCGCGGTCTGTCTGGGGCTGGCCTCGCTGGCCTATATCCTGTCGGCGGGCCTGCCGGTCGTCATCATCCCGCAGCGCATGTATGCCGGCATGGACGTCTTCGTGCTGCTGTGCATTCCCGGCTTCATCCTGGCCGGCAACCTGATGAATTTCGGCGGCATCACCGAACGCATCATCCGCCTGGCCAATGCCATGGTGGGCTGGATGCGCGGCGGGCTGGCCATGGCGAACGTCGCGGATTCGATGATGTTCGGCGGCGTCTCGGGCACGGCGGTCGCCGATGTCGCGGCGACCGGCGGCGTGATGATCCCCGGCATGAAGAAATCCGGCTATCCCGGCGATTTCGCTGCCGCGATCACCGCCGCCTCGGCCACGGTTGGCCCGATGCTGCCGCCCAGCGTGCCGATGATCATCGTCGGCGCCCTGTCGGGCATCTCGGTCGGCCAGCTGTTCCTTGCCGGCGCGGTGCCGGGCGTGCTGATGGGCATCGGCATGGCGATCACCTGCTATATCCTGGCCGTGCGCCGCAACTATCCGCGCCAGCAATGGCAGGGCTTCGGCGAGCTGGTCGCGGCCTTCCTCGCCGCCTTCTGGGCGCTGGCCATGACCGGGCTGATCATCGGCGGGTTGCTGACCGGCATCGCCACCCCGACCGAGACCGCCATCGTCGCCTGCCTCTACGCCTTTGTCGTCGGCGCCTTCGTCTATCGCGAGCTGCCGATCCGTGCGGTGCCGCGCATCGTCGTCAACAGCGCCGTCTCCTCGGCCGGCATCCTGGCGCTGGTGGGTTTCGCCAATGTCTTCGGCTCGATCCTGGCATCCGAGCGCATCCCGCAGATGCTGGTCAGCACCGTGCTGGCGATCACCGACAACCCGATCCTGGTCATCCTGCTGATCAACGTGCTGCTGCTGGCGATCGGCATGTTCATGGAGACCATCGCCGCGCTGATCATCCTGTTCGTGCCGCTGCTGGGGCTGGCGACCAGCGTCGGCATCGAGCCGCTGCATTTCGCGACCTTCGCGGTCCTGAACCTGATGATCGGCCTGACCACGCCGCCGGTGGGCGTCTGCCTGTTCGTCGCCTGCAACATCGCGCGCGAGCCGCTGGCCAAGGTGATCAGCGCGGTCATTCCCTTCCTGATCTCGAACATCATCGTGCTGCTGCTGGTCTCCTATTACCCGCCCTTCGCCACCTGGCTGCCGACGACGCTGATGGGGAACTGACATGACACGGGACATCGCCTGCCGCCTGCATGCGGCCCACGACCTGCGGATCGAGCCCCTGCCCGATCCGCAACCCGCCGAGGGCGCTGCCCTGATCCGCGTGCTGCGCGGCGGCATCTGCGGCTCGGACCTGCATTACTACCATGACGGCGGCTTCGGCCCGGTCCGGGTGCGCGAGCCCATCGTGCTGGGCCACGAAGCCGCGGGCGTGGTCGAGGCCGCGCCCGAAGGCTCGGGCCTCGGGGCCGGTCAACTGGTCGCGCTGTCGCCCTCGCGCCCCTGCGGCGAATGCGAATATTGCCGCGCGGGCGCCGAGCGGCATTGCCTGGCCATGCGCTTCAACGGCTCGGCCATGCGCTTCCCGCATGAGAACGGCTTCTTTCGCAGCCGGCTCTATCATCCCGTCGGGCAGTGCCTGCCGCTGCCCGACGGGGCAGACGCCGCAGCCGCGGCGGGGGCCGAGCCGCTGGCCGTCTGCCTGCACGCCCTGACCATGGCGCCCGACCTGGCCGGCCAGCGGGTGCTGGTCACCGGCGCCGGGCCCATCGGCGCGATCTGCACCGCGCTGGCCCGCCTGCGCGGCGCGGCCGAGATCGTGGTGACGGATGTGCAGGACTTCACGCTGGACATCGCCCGCCGCATGGGCGCCGACCGGGCGGTGAACGTGGCCGAACAGCCCGACGCGCTGGCCGATCTGGCCGAGGGCAAGGGCCGCATCGACGTGGTGCTGGAATGCTCGGCCAATCCCCATGCCATCGCGCAGGCCATCGGCGTGACGCGGCCGCAGGGCACCGTGGTGCAGATCGGCGTCGGCGGCACCCTGCCCCTGCCGCTGAACCTGATCGTCGCCAAGGAGCTGCGCCTGGTCGGCACCCACCGCTTCGACCGCGAGTTCGCGCAGGCCGTGCGCATGATCGGCGCGGGCGAGATCGACCTGTCGCCCATGGTCACGCAAGTCCTGCCCGCTGCCGAAGCGCAGCGCGCCTTCGATCTTGCCGGCGACCGGGCGCAGGCTGTCAAGGTGCAGCTGGATTTCGAGGCCTGAACTCATGCCGGTCATCACCGAGATCGAGGATCTGCGCCGCCTGCACCGGCGGCGCGTCCCGCGCATGTTCTACGATTACGTGGATGTCGGCGCCTGGACCGGCGGCACCTATCGCGCCAACCGCGCCGATTTCGAACGCATCCTGCTGCGCCAGCGCGTGGCCCGGAACATCGAATCCCGCAGCCTTGCCACCACCATGCTGGGCCAGCCGGTCTCGATGCCCCTGGCGCTGGCTCCGGTGGGCCTTTTGGGCATGCAGCACCCGGACGGAGAGATCCACGCCGCCCGCGCCGCGCATTCCGCCGGCGTGCCCTTCACGCTATCGACCATGTCGATGTGCTCGCTGGAGGATATCGCGCAGGCGACGGGGGCGCCGTTCTGGTTCCAGCTCTACACCCTGCGGGACGAGGAGTTCCTGGACAACATCCTCGACCGCGCCCGCCGGGCCGGGGTCACGGCGCTGGTGCTGACGCTGGACCTGACCATCCAGGGCCAGCGCCACAAGGATCTGAAGAACCGCATGACCGCGCCGCCCCGGCTGACGCTGCCGAACCTGATCGACATCGCCCTGCATCCCCGCTGGGCGTTGGGGATGCTGGGCACGCGCCGGCGCAGCTTCGGCAATATCGTCGGCCATGCCCGGGGCGTCGAAAGCCTGGGCGACCTGATGGACTGGACCGCGCGCCAGTTCGACCAGCGGCTGGACTGGAATCGGGTCGAGCAGATCATCCGCAAATGGGGCGGGCCGGTGATCCTCAAGGGCATCAACGACCCCGAGGACGCGCGGCGCGCGCTGGATACCGGCTGCGACGCGATCCTGGTCTCGAACCATGGCGGGCGGCAGCTGGACGGCGCCCCCTCGACCATCCGCACGCTGCCCGCGATCCGCCGGGCGGTCGGCACGGACTTTCCGCTTTATCTCGACGGCGGCATCCAGTCGGGACAGGAGGCGCTGAAGGCCATCGCCAGCGGTGCGAACGGCGTCTTTGTCGGCCGCGCCTTCACCTATGGGCTGGGTGCCATGGGGCAAAGGGGCGTCGAGGCGGCACTGGCCATCCTGCGCCGCGAAATGGACATCACCATGGCGCTTTGCGGCGTCAACGACATCAAGGATTTCGGTCCCGGCTGCCTGTGGCCCGACGACCGCGGCAATGCCGCCTGAAGAACAAGGAAAACGTGAATGCGACATACCTGGCGCTGGTTCGGTCCCAAGGATCGGGTCTCGATCGACGACATGCTGCAGGCGGGGGTGCAGGGCGTTGTGACCGCCCTTCACCACGTCCCGACCGGGACCGTCTGGTCCCCCGAGGAAATCGCCCGCCGGCAGGCCGAGCTGGCGGTGATGACCGACGGCGCGCCCTCGGGCCTGAAATGGGAGGTGGTCGAAAGCCTGCCGGTCAGCGAGGCGATCAAGACCCAGACCGGCGACTGGCGGACGCATGTCGCCAACTGGATCACCTCGATGCGGCACCTGAAGGAGGCGGGGATCGAGGTGATCTGCTACAATTTCATGCCGGTGCTGGACTGGACCCGCACCGATCTGGCCTGGCGGCGCCCGAACGGCGCGCGCTGCATGCGCTTCGACTTCACCGATTTCGCCGCCTTCGACATTCATATCCTGCAGCGCAAGGGCGCGGCCGAGGATTTCCCCGAGGAGGTCCGCGAGGAAGCCGCCCGCCGCTTCGCCCAGATGGACGAGGCCCGGCGCGAAGAGCTGGCCGGCAACGTGGTCTTCGGCCTGCCCGGCGCGGCCGAGCATTTCACCCTGAACGATGTGCGGACGCTGCTGGACAGCTATGCCCCCGTCACCGACGCGGTGCTGCGCCGGCATTTCCACGACTTCCTGGAACAGGTCGTCCCCGTCGCGCAAGAAATCGGGGTGCGGCTGTGCTGCCATCCCGACGACCCGCCCTTCGGTCTGCTGGGCCTGCCGCGCGTCATGTCCACCGAGGCGGATTACGCCGAGCGCATGGCCGCCGTGGATATGCCGGCGAACGGCATCACGCTCTGCTCGGGCTCGCTGGGGGCGCGGCCGGACAACGACCTGCCGGGCATGATGGAGCGGCTGGGCGACCGGGTGCATTTCCTGCACCTGCGCAACGTGCGCCGCGACACGGACGCGATCCGGGGCTCGTTCTTCGAGGACGAGCATCTGGGCGGCCAGACCGACATGGTGGCGCTGGTCGCCGCCGTCCTGCGGGAGGAGGCCAAGCGCCGCGCCGCCGGCCGCGCCGATGCCGTGATCCCGATGCGCCCCGACCACGGGCAGGACATCCTGGACGATATCGGCCGCGGCGGGCAGCCCGGCTATCCCGCCATCGGCCGGCTCAAGGGCCTGGCGGAACTGCGCGGGGTCGAACTGGCGCTGAGCCACGGGGCGCGGCCATGAGCCCGCGCCTGACCGGACTGGCCGACCTGCCGCCCGGCGTCGCGCGGCCGCGCTATGACCGCGCGGCGCATGGCATGGGCATCCTGCATCTGGGACTGGGCGCCTTTCACCGCGCGCATCAGGCGGTTCATACCGACGACGCGCTGGCGGCCGGGGGCGGCGACTGGCGCATCCTCGGCGCCAACCTGCGCAGCCGCGACGTCCCGGATGCGCTGAACGCGCAGGACGGGCTTTTCACCGTGCTGGAGCGGTCCGAAAGCGACCGGGCGCGGGTGATCGGCGCGCATGGCCCGGCCATCGGCGGCGACGCATCGGCGATCCTGCGCGCCGCCTGCGATCCGGCGATCCGCATCCTGTCGCTGACCGTCTCGGAAAAGGCTTACGGGATCGACCGCGCCGCCATGGATGCCGATCCGGCCCATCCGGCGGTGGCCGCCGACCTGGCGCAGCCGCAGGAGCCGCAGGGCGTGCTGGGCATCATCACCGCGGCCCTGGCGGCGCGGCGCGAGGCCGGGGCCGCGCCCTTCGCGGTGCTCAGCTGTGACAACCTGCCGGACAACGGCGCCTTGCTGCGCGCCGGCGTGCTGGGCTTTGCCCGCCGCCGCGATCCCGGCCTGGCGGGCTGGATCGCCGATCATGTCGCCTTTCCGGCGACCATGGTGGACCGCATCACCCCGGCCACGACCGAGCGCACCCTGGCCGATGTCGAGGCGCTGACCGGCCATCGCGACCTGGCCTGCGTCGAGACCGAGCCCTTCAGCCAATGGGTGATCGAGGACCATTTCCCGCAAGGCCGCCCGGCATGGGAGGCCGGCGGCGCGCTGTTCGTCCAGGACGTCCGCCCCCATGAGGCGATGAAGCTGCGCATGCTGAACGGCAGCCATTCGCTGATCGCCTATGCCGGGCAGCTGCTGGACCTGCCCCATGTCCGCGACGTCATGGCCGATCCGGCGCTGACGGCGCTGGTCCGTCGCCACATGCGGGCGGCGGGCGCGACCCTGCCGCAGGGCGCCGGGCTCGACCCCGAAGCCTATGCCGCGGCGCTGCTGGCGCGCTTCGCCAACCCGGCCATCGCCCACCAGACCCGCCAGATCGCCATGGACGGCACCGAAAAGCTGCCGCAACGCTGGTTCGCCCCCGCGGCCGGGGCGCTGCAGGCCGGCGGCGACGCCCGCCCCTTCGCCTTCGCCACCGCGATCTGGCTGGCCTGGCTGGCGGCGCAGCAGCAGGCCCCGGACGATCCGCGCGGCCCGGTGCTGCTAGACTTGGCCCGCAAGGCGGGCGAGGACGACGAGACCCTGACCCGTTCGGTCCTGGCGCTGCCGGGACTGGCGCCGCCTGCGCTGGTCGGGGATGCCGGCTTCATACAGGCGGTGCGCCGGACCGTCACCCATATCCGCCGCGACGGGCTGCGCGCGGCCATGGCGAAGGAACTGGCATCGTGACCGGCCAGGCGATCCTTTCCATCGGCGAGGCGATGGTCGAGCTGTCGCCCTCGGGCCGGGACGGGCTGTGGCGGCTGGGCATCGCCGGCGACACGCTGAACACGGCCTGGTATCTGCGCCGCCTGCTGCCGGCGGATTGGCGCGTCGCCTATTGCAGCCGCGTCGGCACCGGCGAGTTCTCGCAGCAGATGGTCGATTTCCTGACCGCCGAGGGAATCGACGCCGCCCATGTCGGGCGCGACCCAAGCCGCGAGATCGCGCTCTATGCCATCTCGCTGAAGGATGGCGAGCGCAGCTTCAGCTATTGGCGCGACACCTCGGCGGCCAAGGGGCTGGCCGACGATCCGGCCGCGCTGGCCGCGGCGCTGCAAGGCGTGGCCATCGCCTATGTCTCGGGCATCACCCTGGGCATCCTGCCCGAGGCCGGCCGGACCGCACTGATCGCGGCGCTGAAGGCCGCCCGTGCGGCGGGCACGCAGGTGGTCTTCGACCCCAACCTGCGGCCCAAGCTGTGGCCGGACATCCCCACCATGCGCCGCGAGATCGAGGCGGCCGCCGCCATCGCCGACCTGGTCCTGCCCAGCTTCGACGACGAGCGCGGCTTCTTCGGCGATGCCGATCCGCAGGCGACGGTGGCACGCTACCTCGCTTGCGGGGCCGGGCAGGTCGTGGTCAAGGCCGGCGGCGATCCGGTGCTCTATGGCGGGAACGAGGGCGCGGGGCTGGTCGAGGACCTGCCGCGCGAGGTGCCGGTGGACACGACCTCGGCCGGGGACAGCTTCAACGCGGGCTATCTGGCGGCCCGGATTCGGGGCGCCGACATCCCCGCCGCGATCCGCGCCGCCCACGATCTGAGCCGCAGGGTCATCCGTTATCGCGGCGCGCTGGTGCGCGAGGCGTTGCCCCCGGGGCCGGCCGATTAGCGCCGCGCCCTGCCCCGCAGCTGACCCGCGCCCCCTGGCCCGGGCCGGTGGCGGACCGGCCTGCACCGCGCCCGCGCAGCAGCCGCGCCAAGGCGATGCCGGCCAGCATCGCCGCGACGAAGACCACCGGCTCGGGGCGCAGCAGGCCAAGCGCCGGGATCGCGCCGCCCGGGCAAAAGCCGGCGATGCCCCAGCCGATCCCGAACAGCGCCGAACCCCCGACCAGAGCCGCATCGATGTCGCGACGGGCCGGCAGGTGGAAGCGGTCGCCGCAGAGCGGCGCGGACCGTTTCAGCACCATGCGGTAGCCGATGAAGGTCACCGCCAGGGCGCCCCCCATGACAAAGGCCAGCGAAGGGTCCCAGCTGCCGGCGAGGTCGAAGAAGTTCAGCACCTTGGCCGGGTTTATCATGCCCGATACGGCGATCCCGGCGCCGAAGATCAGGCCGATCAGCAGGGCGGAAAGCACAGGCATCTCAGAACCCCCCGATCACATGGCGAATGACATGGACGGTGACGCCGGTGGCCAGCATGAAGGTCAGGGTGGCCACGACCGAACGCCGGGAAAGCCGCGCCATGCCGCAGACGCCGTGCCCCGAGGTGCAGCCGCCGCCGATGCCCGCCCCCAGCCCGACGGCGAAGCCGCCGATCGCCGTCCAGATCGGCGGCGACGGGCTGGCGAAGGGGATCGCCATGCCCGCCACCGCCGCCAGCAGCAGCGGCGCGACCGCCGCCCCCGCCAGAAAGGCCAGCCGCCAGCCGCGCCCGCCTGCCTCGGGGCCGGATGCCGGTCCCAGCAGACCCGAGACGATCCCGGTCATGCCGGCGATGCGCCCGTGCAGCGCCATCAGCAGCACCGCCGCCAGCCCGATCAGCGCCCCGCCCAGGGCGGATTGCCAGGGCGTGAACTCGGTCATTCCTTGCCCCCCCGGCGGATGCCCAGCAGCGACCAGACCGGGCAAAAGCGTATCGCGCCGGTGACCAGCAGCACCAGGCCGGCGACCACCGATACCCAGGTCCACAGGCTGGACAGCCCGACGAGGAACGGCAGGACCACCAGCAGGACGCCGAGGATCAGCCGCAGGACGCGTTCGGGGGTTCCGATATTGATCTGCATCTCTTGTTCCTTTCTCACTCCCAGGGGGCCTGCAGCAGGCCGAGCGGGATCTTAAGATAGCGCCTTCCATTGGATTCGGGCTCGGGCAGGCGCCCGGCATTGATGTTGACCTGCAGGGCATGCAGGATCAGCTTGGGCATCGGCAGGGTCCGGTCGCGGGCCTCGCGCGCGGCGACGAATTCCGCCTCGCTGCGATGTCGCGCCATGTGGATGTTTGCGGTCTTCTGCTCGGCCACCGTCGATTCCCAGCGCGGCTCGCGCCCGCCCTCGCAATAGTCGTGGCCGGTGAAGAGCCGCGTGTCGTCCGGCAGGGCCAGGATGGCCTGGATCGAGCGCCACAGCCCATGCGCGTCGCCGCCGGGGAAATCGGCGCGGGCGGTGCCGCTGTCGGGCATGAACAGCGTGTCATGCACGAAGGCCGCGTCGCCGATCACATAGGTGATCGAGGCCAGCGTATGGCCGGGCGAGAACATCACGCGCGCCGGGATATTGCCGAGCTCGAAGCTTTCGCCCTCGGCGAAAAGCCTGTCCCATTGCGAACCGTCCGTCGGGAAGTCGGGCCAGTTGTAATAGCCTTTCCACAGTTTCTGCACCTCCACCACCTTCTCGCCGATGGCGGTGGGCGCGCCGGTCTTGCGCCTGAGATAGTCGGCGGCCGAGAAATGGTCGGCATGGGGATGGGTGTCCAGGATCCACTGCACCTCATAGCCCTTCTCGGCGATGAAACCGAGGATGCGGTCCGCCTCGATGGTCGCGGTGGCGCCGGATTTCTCGTCATAGTCCAGCACCGGATCGACGATCGCGCATTTCCCGGTTTCCGGATCGGCCACGACATATTGCACCGAACCGGTGCGGGACTCGTAAAAGCCGGTCACTTCAGGGGCATTGGCCATGGAATCGCCTCGCTTCTGCTGCATGTGTCGATGGGCATTCACGCCGGTTCGCAGATTGTCTATTCGATATTGCGAATATATGCAATGAAAAGCTTCGGCCCCGGGCAGGCGCCTCCCCCGGGGCCGCCCGCCCTGCTTTTGGTCGGCTGCCTCCAACTGGGGCGAGTGCCGGCGGTCAGCGGAGACAGGCGTCTTGCGGGGACCCGCAGGTTCGTCGCAGGGCGGGAACGGGTTCGCTTCGCAGGCGGACCGTCGCCGGGGCAAGCGGCCAGAGCCGCCAGGGGTGAAGCCGTATCGCAAAAGCCGGCCCATGGGCCCGTCCCGGCCCCTCGCCCCAGATAGGCGATGATCGCCTGCGCGATCACTCCCGCGCGGAGGCATGACGGGCCGGATTGCGTGATGCCGGTGGTCAGGACGGAAAGCGCAGTCGGGCGCCGCGGCCTGGCCGACCCGCCTGGGAAACCGCCGACAGAGGCATCCGCCGCGCGGGGCCTTCGAGGCCATGGGACGAGAAGGCAGGCAAAACGCATCAAAGCCGGCGCGGACGGCTTTCCGGGGCCAAGCAGCAAGCCATTGGTGCTTTCCTCCGCTGTCATAATGGGCTAAATCCCCGGACTGCGGGGCCGAGATGGCGCTGCCGCATCCCGAACCCCCTGCTCGAGACCAGACCCTGTGACCCAAGCCCTTCGCATCCCCTCTCTCCCCGATCATGAAAAGTTCGGCTCCGGCTTGCAGGGCGGTTCTTCGAATCGTCAGATGCAAGGACCGGATTTCGTCTGGACCAAAAAGTATCCTGTCAGCCATCAGCGTGCCATCTGAACCATGAAAGTGATCTGCCATATCGGCCACCCCAAGACCGCCTCGACATTCTTGCAAAATACCTGCGCCCAGAATGCGGGATGGCTGCGCGGCCATGGCATACTCTATCCGGACATGCTGGTGCCTGACGTCAATCACATCAGCCTGCTATATGCATGTGCGAACTATATCTCGGTCTTTGCGCGCGACTACGGTATTGAATCGCTAGAGGAGGCAAGAGAGTTTGGCACGAAGCTGAGCGCGCATCTGCGACGGCAAATCGACGAGGCGAACGGAGAAATCCATACCGTCCTGCTTTCCTCCGAGAACCTGACAGCCAATATCAGCGGCCCGCAGGGTGTCCAGAATCTCGCAGCCTTTCTCTCCGAGATTTTCGACGAAGTCCGGATCCTGGTCTATCTGCGGCGGCAGGACGATGCCTTGCTCAGCATGTATGGGGAGTACATGAGGCGCGGTTTTGGAGGCATGACCTTCGACAGCTTCGTCGATGAGGCGCTCGGCAATACCGTGATGGTCCCCTACATTTTCCACCGCAGGATTCTCGAATTCTGGAATGAATCCTTCGGTCGGGATCGGGTAACGGTGCGCATCTTCGACCGCGACGAGTTGGTAGGCCAAGACATCCTGACCGATTTCTTCGATGTCGTGTTTTCCGGAAACCCGCCCGACATGTCGCAGCTTCGGCGTAGCGCCAATGACAATACCGGACTGTCTGCGCCCGCGCTCGAATTCCTGCGCCAGATGCACCCCTTTATTTCTTATCATTGGAACGGAAAGCCCAACCCGCTGCGGCAAAGGCTGCAAGGACGGATCGAAACCCTGCCGGTCGAGCCGCGCGCACGTCTTTCGCGTGAACAGTCCGAGCGCATCATGGCCCATTTTTCCAGCGCCAACGAATGGGTCAGGACAACGTATTTCCCGGACAAGCCGGCACCCCTTTTCCCCCCACGACGCAGGGAAGACCCGACCAGCAACCTCGGGCAAATCACCATCTCCGAATTCGCTCAGTTCACCGGACATCTGTTGTTATGATCCAGCCCGAGTCTGTCCCCTTTCACACCCTGCAATCCCTGCTCTGGCCCGAGGTCGGGATCTCGACCGAGCATCTGCTCTATATGCGACTCGGCGGCGCGGCGGCCTATTCCGGCGCGACGCGCAGCATCTGCTTTTCCGCTGGCGGACTGGCGGAGTTCAACACCGCCGCCAACCTGTTCAACCTGGGGAAATGGCGCCGGCATTGCGGGCTTTCCGACCTCGGCCTGCGGCTCGAGGGCGAAGGGCGGTTCGAACTCGTGGTGTTCCAGATCCTCGCGGAACGCTCGTGGGAGCGGCCGGTGAACGAGATCGTCGAGCTTACGCCAGACCAGCCCTCCCGGCTGGACCTGACCCCGCTGCTCTTGCCCGAACCCGTGGGGCTGGTCTGCTTCTCGCTGCGCGCGCTTGGCGAGGGCAGGCTGGCCGGCGCCGCCTGGGAAAGCCGGCAGGCGCCCAGGCGGCAGCCGCAACTGGCGCTGTCCATCACCACCTTCCGGCGCGAGGAGGCGGTCCGCGCCAGCGTCGCCCGGTTCGAGTCCTTCATGGCCGAGACGCCGCTGGCACCGCATCTGCACCTGATCGTGGTCGATAACGGGCGTAGCGCGGGGATTCGCCCCTCGGACCATGTCACGCCCATCGACAACGAAAATCTCGGCGGTTCGGGCGGCTTCGCCCGCGGCCTGATCGAGGCCGAGGCCCGCGGCGCCACGCATTGCCTGTTCATGGACGACGACGCCTCGGTCCATATGGGCGCGGTCGAGCGGACCTGGACCTTCCTCGCCCATGCGACCGATCCCAGGACCGCCGTGGCGGGCGGCATGACCATGGCCAACCACCGCTGGGCGCTGTGGGAAAGCGGCGCCCTTTTCGAACGGCACTGCCAGCCGCAATGGCTGGGCACCGACCTGCGCAATTTCGACCAGGTCTCGCGCATGGAAATGGAGTCCACCGCGGACAAGCCGCAGAACTTCTATGGCGGCTGGTGGTATTTCGCCTTTCCCGTCGCCCTGACGAAATACCGGCCCTTCCCGTTCTTCGTGCGCGGCGACGATGTCAGCTTCTCGATCGCCAACGATTTCGACATCGTGACCCTGCCGGGGGTGGTCTGTTTCCAGGACGCCGATTTCTCGGACAAGGAATCGCTGCAGACGCTCTATCTGGACCTGCGCAGCCATATCGTGCATCACCTCGCCCTGCCGCAAATGGATATCGGCCTGTTCAAGACCTTGACCATGCCCGCCTGGTTCTTCCTGCGCAGCCTGTTCCAATGCCATTACGAAACCCTCGCGGCGCTGAACCTCGCGGTCGAGGACGTGATGCGCGGGCCGGCCTTCTTTGCCGCCAATGCCGACATGGCGGAACGGCGCGCGACCCTCGCCGCCCTGCGCAAGGACGAGGCCTGGGCGCCGCTTCGGGGCAGGCCGCCGCGGTCGCGCATCCGCTTCAACCCGCACCGGCTTCTGCCGCGGCTGTTGATGAAGGCCACGTTGAACGGGCATCTGCTGCCCTTCTTCCGGCTCTACGGCAACCAGCTGGTGCTGCGGTCGAGCCAGCGCGGCCAGATCCGCCAGACCTGGGGGGCGGCCCGGATCACCTATCTCAGCGCCGACGGCAGCCAAAGCTTTACCGTGCGCCATTCCAAGCGCGCCGCGCTGCGCGAAGGCTGGCGGATGCTGAGGAACGGCTTGCGGCTGATGCGGGACTATCCCCGCCTCAAGGCGGAATGGCGCGAGGGCTATGCGGAACTCGCCAACACCGGGTTCTGGACCGCCCGGCTGGGGATCGAGGCCCCGCCCGCCGCGCCCGGCACCACCCACATGGCTGCGCAATAAGCCGGCCCCATTTCCAACCGTTTCGGAGAGTCCCATGGCGAAACATTGTCTGATGGTGGGCGCGGGCCTGTCCGGCGCGGTGATCGGGCGCGTGCTGGCCGAGGCCGGGCACCAGGTCACCGTGGCGGACGCGCGGCCGCATGTCGCCGGCAATTGCCACACCACCCGCGACGCGGCGACTGGCGTCATGGTGCATGTCTACGGGCCGCATATCTTCCACACCGACGACGCCGAGGTCTGGGACTATGTCAATGGGTTCGAGACCTTCCTGCCCTACAAGAACCGGGTCAAGACCACCTCGCAGGGCGCGGTCTATTCATTGCCGGTGAACCTGCACACCATCAACCAGTTCTTCGGCAAGACCCTGCGCCCGGACGAGGCCCGCGCCTTCATCGAGGGCAAGGCCGACCGCTCGATCAGCGATCCGCAGACCTTCGAGGAACAGGCGCTGCGCTTCGTCGGCCCCGAGCTCTACGAGGCCTTCTTCAAGGGCTACACGCTGAAGCAATGGGGCTGTTCACCGACCGAGCTGCCGGCCTCGATCCTGAAGCGGCTGCCGGTGCGCTTCAACTATGACGACAATTATTTCTTCCACAGGTTCCAGGGCATGCCGGAAAACGGCTACACCGCCCTGGTCGAACGCATCCTGGACCATCCCGGCATCACGGTGCGGCTGAACACCGCGGTCAGCCGCGCCGAGGCCGGCGATTACGATCACGTCTTCTATTCCGGCCCCATCGACGGCTGGTTCGGCTATGAACTGGGCCGGCTGGGCTATCGCACGCTGGATTTCGAACGGTTCGATTACCAGGGCGACTGGCAGGGCTGCGCGGTGATGAATTACGGCGACGTGGACGTGCCCTGGACGCGCATCACCGAACACAAGCATTTCGCGCCCTGGGAAGAGCATGACGGCTCGGTGCTCTATCGCGAATTCTCGCGCGAATGCGGGCCCGAGGACATCCCCTATTACCCGATCCGGCTGGTGGCGGAAAAGGCGATGCTGGCCGATTACGTCGCGCGGGCCGAGGCCGAGCCGAACGTCACCTTCGTGGGGCGGCTGGGCACCTATCGCTATCTGGATATGGACGTGACCATCCGCGAGGCGCTGGACTGCGGCCGGCGCTATCTGGCGGCGCTGGACGCGGGCGAAAGAATGCCCGCCTTCGCGGTCGATCCGCTGTAGACACGCCCTCGCCGTGCCGTGCGACGGGCGGCCGGTTCCGGGCCCCTGACCGGCCGCGGCCGATAAGTCGGCAGGGGGCCCTTCGGCCCCCGCGTTTTCAAGCGGGCCGTAAGCCGGCCAGACCGGCCGGCGCCGTCAGGAAACCGGCAGGCCCACCCCGCCCGCCGAAGCCGCGCTGAGCGCGACGAAATTCAACGCCTGCTGGCGCACGGCGGCGGCCAGTTCCTGCCGGGCCGACAGCAGGCTGCGCTCGGCATCCAGAACCGGGAAGAAATCCGCCTCGCCCAGCTCGTAAGAGCTGCGGGTCAGCCCGACCGTCTCGCGCGCGTTCTCGACCAGCCGCGCCTGCGCGGCGACGGCACGGGCGTCGCGGTTGTAGCCGGCCAGCGCGTTCTCGACCTCCTCGACCGCGCCCAGCACCGAAGCCTGCCAGGCCAGCCGCGCCTGTTCCGCCCGCGCCTGCGCGGCAGAAAGCTGCGCCTGGTTGGCGCCGCCCGAGAAGAGCGGCACCGAGATCTGCGGGCCGAAGCCCCAGCTTTTGCTGCTGCCGCCGCCGGCGATATTCGTCGGCGTGACCGAACCGGACAGCGTGAGCTTGGGATAGAAGGCCGCCTGCGCCTCGCCCACATCGGCGGCGGCGGCGGCGAGATTGCGCTCGGCCATGCGCACGTCCGGGCGCACCCGGACCACGTCGGCCGGCACGCCGACGCTGGCGCTGTAGCGGGCGCGCGGCTGGCCGCCGCCCTTGCGCAGCTGCGCGGCGATATCGGCGCTGCGCCCGGCGGTCAGCGTGGCCAGCCGGTTCACCGACTGGTCGAAGCCGACCTCCAGCCCGGGCAGGGCCGCCTCGGCCTGCGCCACCAACTGCTCGGCCTGCAACACCTCCAGCCGCGAGACGCTGCCGAAGGCGTCCTGGGTGCGGGTCATCTCCAGCGTACGGCGGCGGCTTTCCAGACTCTGCCGGGTCAGGGCCAGCGCCTCCTGGTAATAGCGCGCATCGACATAGGCCGAGGCGATGGCGCTGGCCACGGTCAACCGCGCCACCTCGGCCGAAAGATAGGCCGCGTCCAGCCGGGCCGAGGCGCCCTGCCGCGCCGCGCGGTTCTGGCCGAACAGATCGACCAGCCAGGACACGCCCAGCGTGGCCGAGCTGCTTTCGACGATGCCCGTCTCGTTGCGGTTGCGCCCGGCCGAGCCCTGCGCATCGACCTGCGGCAGGTCGCTGGCGCCGACCAGGCGGGCATTGGCCTGCGCCTCGCGGATGGTGGCGACGGCGGTCTGCACGTCCAGATTGCGCTTGAGCCCGGCAGCGATCAGCGCGTCCAGCTGCCTGTCGCGAAAGGCCGCCCACCAGGCATTGGAGCCGGCGCGGCGGGCCGGGGAATTGGCGGCGAAAGCGCCGGCCACCTCGGCCCGGGGCGCGGTATAGCTGACCGGGTTGCAGGCGGCGAGCGCAAGGGTCGAGGCCAGCCCGCCCAGCAGGCCGCGGCGGGAAAGAGGCATGGTCTGGATCATCCGAAACTCTCTGGTTGACGCGGCCCGGGACGGGGTCGCGGAAAGGGGAATGGCGGCACGGGCGGGCTTGGTCCCGCCCGTGCCTGCGGCGGCGCCGGAGCCTAGCCCGCCGTATCGGCCTGCGGCCCGGCCACCGTCCTGCCGCCGGTCAGCCGGCTGACCGCGCCCAGCACGAAGACGAAGAACACCGGCACGAAGAACACCGCCAGCACCGTGGCCGCGACCATGCCGCCGATCACCCCGGTTCCGATGGCGTTCTGGCTTGCCGCCGAGGGGCCGGTGGCGATGGCCAAGGGCACCACGCCCAGCGTGAACGCGAGCGAGGTCATCAGGATCGGCCGGAAGCGCAGCTTCGCCGCCGTCACCGCCGCGTCGATCAGGCTTTGCCCCTGTGCGCGCAGGTCCTTGGCGAATTCCACGATCAGGATGGCGTTCTTGGCCGAAAGCCCGATGATGGCGATCAGCCCGACCTTGAAATAGATGTCGTTGGGCATGTCGCGCAGCATGACCGCGACGACGCAGCCCAGAACGCCCAGCGGCACCACCAGCATCACGGAAAGCGGGATCGACCAGCTTTCGTAAAGCCCCGAAAGCAGCAGGAAGACGAACAGGATGCTCATCGCGTAAAGCAGCGTCGCCTGCGACCCGGCCTGAATCTCCTCCAGCGACTGCCCGGTCCATTCATAGCCGAAGCCCTGCGGCAGTTCGGCCGCCAGCCGCTCCATCTCGGCCATGGCGGCGCCGGAACTGTAGCCCGGCCCGGCCGCGCCGGCGATGCGGACCGCCGGATAGCCGTTATAGCTGACGACCTGCGACGGCCCCTGCTCCCATGTCACGCTGGCGAAGGAGGAGAAGGGCACCATGCCGCCACCCGCGTTGCGCACGGTCAGCTTCAGGATGTCTTCGGCCTGCATGCGCGAGTCGTCCTCGGCCTGCATGACCACGCGCTGCATCTTCCCGGCATTGGGGAAGTCGTTGATATAGGCCGAGCCCAGGTATTGCGAGATCGTCGCCGAGATGTCGGCGAAGGTCACGCCGAAGGCATTGGCCTTTTCGCGGTCGATGGTGACGAAGACCTGCGCGGCCGAGGGCAGCCCCTCGATGCGCAGCCCGGTGGCGATGCCGTTTTCCTGCGCCTTGGCGATGATCTGCTGGGCGGCGGCCAGCAGCGCCTCCTGCCCCTGCCCGCCGCGGTCCTGCAGCCGGAAGCTGAAGCCGCCGGTGGCGCCGAAGCCGGGGATCGGCGGCGGCGACAGCGCGAAGGCCTGCGCGTCCTGATAGCCGAACATCTGCATGTTCGCGGCGTTGGCGATGTCCTGCGCCGATTGCTCGCGCTCGGCCCAGTCCTTGAAGGTGACGAACATCAGCCCGGCATTGGGCCCCTGCCCCGAAAAGCTGAAACCGCGGATCGCCACCGTGTTCTCGACGGCCTCGTTCTGCTGGAACATCTGCGTGGCCTGGGCCAGCACCTCGTCGGTGCGGTTCGAACTGGCCGTGGCCGGGGTCTGGATGTCGGCGATGATGAAGCCCTGGTCCTCGTTCGGCAGGAAGCTGGTCGGCAGGCGCAGGAAGCCCATGCCGGTGGCCGCGACCAGCACCAGATAGAACCCCATCATTACCAGCCGCCGCCGCGTGACCAGCCCGACCGCGCGGGTATAACGCTCGGTCAGCCGGTCGAAATTGCGGTTGAACCAGCCGAAGAAGCCCTTCCTTTCGTGATGGCCGCTGATCGGCTTCAGGAAGGTCGCGCAAAGCGCCGGGGTCAGCGTCAGCGCCAAGAAGGCCGAGAACAGGATCGACACCACCATGGTCAGCGCGAATTGCCGATAGATGATGCCCGACGAGCCGGGAAAGAACGCCATCGGCACGAAGACCGCCGCGAGAACCAGCGTGATGCCGATGATGGCGCCCGAGATCTGCCCCATGGCCTTTTTCGTCGCCTCGCGCGGCGGCAGCCCTTCGGTCGCCATGATGCGCTCGACGTTCTCGATCACCACGATGGCGTCATCGACCAGGATGCCGATGGCCAGCACCATGGCGAACATGGTCAGCACGTTGATCGAGAATCCCGCCGCCAGCATGACCGCCACTGTCCCCATCAGCGCGATGGGCACGACGATGGTCGGGATGATGGTATAACGGAAATTCTGCAGGAACAGGAACATCACCACGAAGACCAGCGCCATCGCCTCGACCAGCGTGTGCAGCACCTTCTCGATGGATGCCTCGACGAAGGGGGTGGTGTCATAGGGGATGGTATAGCTGACGCCGTCGGGGAAGAACCGCGACAGCTCCTCCATCTTCTGATGCACCGCTTCCGAGGTGTTCAGCGCGTTGCCGGTGGCCGAAAGCTGGATCCCCAGCGCCGCCGCCGGCTTGCCGTCGATGCGCGAGGCGAAACTATAGGTCTCGGCACCGACCTCCAGCCGGGCCACGTCGCGCAAGAGCACGGTCGAGCCGTCGGGATTGGCGCGCAGCACGATCTTGCCGAATTCGTCCACATCGTCCAGCTGCCCCTTGATCAGCACGGTCGCAGTCAGCTGCTGGCCGATGGGGTTCGGGTCCGCCCCGACCTTGCCGGCCGCGACCTGCGCGTTCTGCGCCCGCACCGCCGCGACGATCTCGGCCGAGCTGAGGTTCAGCCCGGTCATCTTGGCCGGATCGACCCAGATGCGCAGCGCCCGTTCCGGGGCAAAGACCTGCGCCCGGCCCACGCCCTCGATGCGGCGGATCTCGCCCACCACGTTGCGGTTCAGGTAGTCGCCGAGCGCGATGTCGCCCATCGCCCCGTCATCCGAGGTCAGCGCCACCATCATCAGGAAGCCGGTGCCCGCCTCTTCGATCAGCACGCCCTGATCGACCACGCTTTGCGGCAAAAGCGGCTCGACCCGCGCCACGGCATTCTGCACGTCGACCTGGGCGCGGGCGATGTCGGTGCCCGGCTCGAAGGTCGCGGTGATCGACATGGCCCCCGAGGAATCCGAGACCGATTCGTAATAGGCCAGGCCCTCGACGCCGTTCAGCTCGTCCTCGATGGGCTGGGCGACGGCGCGGTTGATCTCGCCCGGCGCGGCGCCGGTATAGGCGGTCGAGATGGTGATCTGCGGCCAGGCCACCTGCGGATATTGCGCGATGGGCATCATCGGCAGCGCGATCACCCCGGCGATGACGATGAAGATCGAGATCACCCAGGCCAGCACCGGCCGGTGAATGAAGAACCGTGCCATCGGCCTACTCCTGCGCCGGGGCCGGGGCGGGCGCTTCGGCGGCCGCGGCGGCGCCGGTCGGCACCGGCGGCTGGGCCGCGTCCACGGGCTGCGGCACCACCTTGGCGTCGGGGTAAAGCTTCTGCGCCCCCATGACCACGACCCGGTCGCCCGGTTTCAGCCCGCTTTCCACCAGCCAGCGGTTGTCGGTGGTCTGGCCCAGGGTCACGTCGCGGCGCTCGACCGTTTCGTCGTCCTTCAGCGCATAGATATAGGCCTGGCCCGACTCGTCGCGCTGCACCGCCATCTGCGGCACGGTCAGGGCGTTGTCGCGCACCGCCTGCTCGATCCGCACCCGCACGTAAAGCCCGGGCAGCAACTCGCCCTCGGGGTTCGGGAACTCGGCGCGCAGGGTGATCTGCCCGGTCGAGCTGTCCACGCTGGCTTCCGAAAACAGCAGCTTGCCGGGATGGGCATATTCGCTGCCGTCGTCGAAGATCAGCCGCACCTCGGCCGCATCGGCCGAGGTCATGGCCAGCTGCCCCGCCGCCAGCGCGCGGCGCAGCGCGAACAGTTCGGACGAGGACTGGGTGAAGTCCACATAGACCGGATCGAGTTGCTGGATGGTCGCCATGATATCGGTCTGGGCATTGACCAGCGCGCCCTCGGTCACCAGCGCCCGGCCGACCACGCCGGCGATGGGCGCCGTGACCTCGGTATAGGAGCGGTTCAGCTGCGCCTCCTGCAGCGAGGCGCGGGCGATGGCCACATCCGCCTGGGCCTGGGCCAGCGCGGTGGCGGCATTGTCCAGATCGACCCCCGCCGTCACCTTGCGCTCGCGCAGGGCGCGGGCACGCTTTTCCTGGTCTGCGGCGTTCAGCGCCGTGGCCTCGGCCCGGGCCAGCGCACCCTCGGCGCTGGCGACGCGCACGTCATAGGGGGCGGGGTCGATGCGATACAGCACGTCGCCCGCCTCGACCTTGCCGCCCTGTTCGAAAACGCGCTCGATCACGATGCCGCCGACGCGCGGCCGCACCTCGGCGACGCGGGTCGCGGCCACGCGGCCGGGCAATTCGTTCACCACCGGCAGCGCCTCGGGCGTCATCTCCTGCACGCTAACCTGCGGCGGCGGAAGCTGCTGCGCGGCCAGCGGCGAGGCCGCCATCAGGCAGCAAAGCACAAGCCCGGCGGAAACGCCGGGGGAAAATCTCATCGTCATGGATCGGTCTTTCCTGGGAAGCTGAATATGGGGGAGGGATCAGTCTCCGGCTGCGCCGGGGTCGCTTTCCACGACCGCCATCAATTCGTCGAGGATGTCATTGCGGGTTTCCTGGTCGAAACGGTGAAAGCCGAAATATTCGAGGAATTCCATACCGTGCAGGGTCAGAAGCGCCATCAGCATCCGCCGCCGGTCGCCGGCCTGGGCCGCGACCGTCTCGGCATCGCCGGCCAGCATCTCGCGCATGATCTCGCGGCATTCCGCGTGCTCGCCCATGCTGGTGCTGATCAGCATCGCCATGTCCAGCTCTTCGTCGGTCGGCACGCGCCGGCACTCATCGATCAGCGCGCGCAGCCGGGCATTGGGCCGGCCCTCGTGCCGGGCGCGGATATCGACGAAACGCGCCTGGTGCTGGGCCATCTTGTGACGGATGAAGGCGGCGAGCAGCCCGGCCTTGCTGTCGCAGTCATAGACCACGCTGGACTTGCTGATCCCCGCTTCCTTGGCGACGGCATCGATGCTGAGCCCGGCAATGCCCGAACGGCGCGCCACCCGCTCGATGGCGGCCATCAGCTCGTCGCGATCGATGCTGCGCTTGCGTCCCATGGCCGGCTCCAGAATTTCAATACGACCGTTCGTTTATAATTCTGCGGCGGACCTGTCAAGCGGCCTGCCGGCGGCCTGCCCCGCAGGGATCTTCGCGGTAGGCCGGCTGCCCGAATCTGCCCACGGTCCAGTTCCCCGTCTTCGACCCGGCGGATGGCGCGGGACAGCGGCGTGGCGTTACAGAACTCGGCCGCCCTTGCCCATGCCGCGCTTTCGGGCCACAGATATGGCCCGAGGCGCCGGACATCCTCCCGGCCACTGCACGGAAAGCTTGCCGACATGACCACCGCCACCATGACCGCCGCCCGCGCCAGAACCCATGTGACCGTGCTGGTCATGCTGGGCCTGACGCATCTGCTGAACGACATGATGCAGTCGCTGATCCCCGCCGCCTATCCGATCCTCAAGGAAGCCTATGCGCTGGATTTCGTGCAGATCGGCATGATCACCCTGACCTTCCAGATCGCCGGGTCGCTGCTGCAGCCGGTGATCGGCATGGTGACGGACCGCCACCCGGCGCCCTACTCTCCGGTGGCGGGCATGATGTTCACCCTCTCGGGCCTGGTCAGCCTGGCCTTTGCCCACAGCTATGCGGTCATCCTGGTCTCGGTGGCGCTGATCGGCATCGGCTCGTCGATCTTCCACCCCGAGGCGACGCGGATGGCGCGCTATGCGGCGGGCGGCCGGCAGGGCCTTGCGCAGGGCATCTTCCAGGTCGGCGGGCAGGCGGGCGGGGCGCTGGGACCGGTCTTCGCGGCGCTGATCATCGTGCCCTGGGGCCAGCCCAGCCTGGCATGGTTCGCCGTCGCCGCGCTGATGGCCATGATGCTGCTGGTCTGGATCGGCAGCCGCCAGCGGCAGATCAGCGCCGAATTCGTGGCGATGCGTTCGGCTGCCCGCAAGGACGGGCGCGGCCACGTCTCGCACGCGCCCCTGACCATCGGCATCGGGCTGGTGGTGCTGACGCTGCTGATGTTCTCCAAGAACGCTTACGGCGAGAGCTTCCGTTCATTCTACACCTTCTATCTGATGGACCGCTTCGGTCTGTCGATCCCCTCGGCGCAGATGATGCTGTTCGTCTTCCTTCTGGCTTCGGCAGCGGGGGCGCTGATCGGCGGCATTGTCGGCGACCGCATCGGCCGCTATCGCATCATCTGGATCTCGGTGCTGGGGCCGTTGCCGCTGACGCTGGTGCTGCCCTATGCCGACCTGTTCTGGACCGGGGTGCTGACGGTGGCGATCAACCTGATCATGGCCAGCGCCTTCGCCTCGATCCTGATCTATGCGATGGAGCTGCTGCCGGGCCGCATCGGGCTGATCGGCGGGCTGTTCTATGGGTTGAACTTCGGCCTTGGCGGCATCGCGGCGGCGATCCTCGGCGGTCTGGCCGACAGCTACGGCGTCGAGGCGGTCTATAGGCTATGCTCCTTCCTGCCGCTGGCCGGGCTGCTCGCCTGGTTCCTGCCCCGGATCGACGAAGGGCATTAGCCCCTCCTCCATGGCCTGCAGCAGCCGCGAGACCTGCGTCGGGCGCCAGGCGGTTCGCTGGAGGTGGCATGCGCCGGAATCACAGCCCCGGGCGGTGCGGGGATCCGAAGGAAGGACCGGCGACCTAGCGCGGCAAGGCGAAGGCATGGCCGTCATGCGTTGCGACATGCATGGGCAGGCCATAGATCTCCAGCAGCGCCTCGGGCGTCATCAGCGCGCCGATGGGGCCGTCCAGCAGCAGCCTGCCGGAACCAAGCGCGACCACATGGTCGCAATAGCGCGCCGCCATGTTCAGGTCGTGCAGCACGACGATGGCCGACAACCCCTCGTCCCGACACATGCTATGCACCAGGTCCAGCACCTCGACCTGATGCGCGACGTCGAGCGCCGAGATCGGCTCGTCCAGCAGCAGCGTCCGCGCGCCCTGCGCCAGCATCATCGCGATCCAGCTGCGCTGGCGTTCGCCGCCCGACAGGGTATCGACCAGGCGGCCGCGCAGATGGCCGACATGGCAGCGGGCGATGGCGGCATCGACGGCGGCGTGATCCTGCGCGCGGAAGCGGCCAAGCGCGCCGCGCCAGGGAAAGCGGCCAAGCGCCACCAGTTCCTCGACCAGCATCCCTTCGGCCGGCGGCGTGACCTGCGGGAGATAGGCCAGGTCGCGGGCCAGGTCGCGCGGCGACCAGTCCGCCAGATCGCGGCCGGCATAGGCGATGCGTCCGGCCGAGGGCCGGTTCTGCCCCGAGATCAGCTTCAGCAGCGTCGATTTTCCCGAACCGTTGCGCCCGATCAGGGCCGTGACCATGCCGGGGCGGATCTGCAGGTCCAGCCCCTCGATCAGCCGGCGGCCCGGCACGTCATAGGTGACGCCCGACAGGGTGAAAAGCGTCATGCGGAGGTCCTTTTCATCAGCATGATGAACAGCCAGGGCGCGCCGATCAGCGTGGCGAACAGCCCCAGCGGCAGGTCATAGGGATAGCTGGCGGTGCGTGCCCCGAAGGCAGCGAGCAGCATCAGCACCGCGCCCAGCAGCCAGCTTCCGGCGCAGAAGGGCGCGGCGCGGGCAAGGCCCATGCTGCGCGCCAGATGCGGCGCCATCAGGCCGACGAAGCTGACCGGGCCGACCAGCATCGTCGCCGCCCCGGTGGCCAGCCCCGCCAGCAGGATCAGCCCCAGCCGCACCTGCGCCAGCGGCAGGCCGAGCGCGCGGCCGACCTCGCCGCCGAGCGGCAGGATCTCGAGCCAGCGGGCGGCAGCGACCAGCGCGGCCAGCAGCGCCAGCGCCAGCCCGGCCAAGGCGGCGGCGCCCGGGGGCGAGACCTGCGAGGCGCTGCCCGCCAGCCAGCCCAGGATCACCCAGGCCGAGCGGTCGTCCGAAGCCATGATCGCGCCCAGCACCGCCGAGGCCAGCGCGCCGATGGCCAGCCCCGCCAGCAGCAGCCGCGCGGGCGCCAGATCGGCGCGCATCGCATAGCCCGCCAGCCCCGCCAGCGCCAGGGCACCCCCCGCCGAAGTTCCCAGCGCCAGCATCATCGGACCGGCGCCGCCGAAGGCCATGACCGTGATCGCATAGCCCAGCGAGGCGCCCCCGGTCACGCCCAGCACCTCGGGCGCCGCCATGGGGTTTGCGGTCAGCCGTTGCAGGATCGCCCCCGCCCCGGCCAGCAACGCGCCCGCCGAGGCGGCCGCCAGGATCGCGGCGGCGCGCAGGGGCAGGAAGGTCTCGCGCAGTTCCGCGGGCATGAAGCCCCAGCCCTCCGGCCCGCGGCCGCCGAACAACGTCAGCACCGCCAGCATCAGGCAGGCGGCGGCCAGCCCCGCCAGCAGCCGCCCGGGACGGGCGGCGCGATGGCTGCGGCGGTCGCCCTCTTCGGCCCGCTGCGGCACCTGCGCCTTCATCCGGGGCAGCAGCCAGATCAGCAGCGGCCCGCCGATCAGCCCGGTCAGCGCGCCGGTGGGCAGGCTCGGGCCGCCCGCGGCCGACACGGCCAGCAGCAGGCCGTCGGCCAGCGACAGCACCAGCGCCCCCGCCACCGGCGCCAGCATCAGGCGCTGAAGCAGCGTCCGCGCGCCCAGGCTGCGGGCGATGGCCGGTGCGGCAAGCCCGACGAAGCCGACCAGCCCGATCTCGGCCGAGACCAGGGCCGAAAGGGCAACCGCCAGCAGCAGGGTCGCGAAGCGCAGGGGCGCCAGCCGCAGGCCAAGCCCATGCGCCCCCTCGGGGCCCAGAGACATGACCATCAGCGGCCGCGCCAGCCCCGCCGCCAGCAGCAGCGCCGGGACCAGCGCCAGCGCCATGTGCCGGCTGCCCGACCAGTCCACCTGCGCCATGGAGCCGCCGTTCCACATCACCAGCGACAGCAGGTAATGCCCCTGCGCCAGTGTCAGCGCGGTCGCCACGGCCGAGGCCAGCAGCCCGACCAGCATGCCGGCGATGGTCACGGTGACCGGCGCGAACCCTCGCCGCGCCCCCAGCGCCATGACCAGAACGGTGGCCGCCCCTGCCCCCGCCAGCGCGATGGGCAGGTTGCCCGCCACCAGCCAATCCGGCGCGAAGATCGTCGCCGCCACGATCGCCAGCTGCGCGCCCGAGGCCGTGCCCAGCGTCGTCGGATCGGCCAGCGGATTGCGCAGCACCGCCTGCATCAGCGCCCCGGCCAGTCCCAGCGCCGCGCCCGCCAGCAAGGCCAGGACCCCGCGCGGCATCAGCCCATAGGCCAGCAGGATCTGCTGGACCGTCATGTCGGAGGCCCGCCAAGGCAGGGCGGGCCAGTCGGCCGGCGGCAGGGCCGACAGCGCGGCAATGCTCCACAGCGCCAGCGCCGTGACGCCCCCCGCGGCCAGGATGGCTCGATTCACGCCCGGGCCTCCAGCGCGGCGACAAGCTCATGCGCGAAGCGCAGCGCCGAGGGGATGCCGGCGAAGGGCCGCAGTTCCGGCAGGCGGTGGACCCGCCCGGCCTTGACCGGCGGCAGGCTGTTCCACAGGGCCGCCGAACCCAGCCCGCGTTCGGCCTGGGGCGGGATCCGGCCCACGATGACCAGCCGGGCCTCGGGGTATTCGGCAAGCTTTTCCAGCGGCACCGGGGCGGCGAAGGCGAAGCTGGTGCGCGCCGCCCAGGCGTTGCGCAGCCCGATGGCCTCGAGCGCGCCGCTGAACAGGCTGTCGGTGCCGAAGACGCGGATATGGCGGGAATCGCCCAGCTGGAACATCAGGCAGGCACGGTCGGCAAAGGGCGCCGCGCGGCCCGCGAGCATGGCGAATTCGGCCTGCGCGGCGGCCTGTGCGCGCGGCCCGGCGGCGGGATCGCCCAGCCGCTCCGCCAGTTCCCCCAGCACGGCCATCACCTTGGGAAAGGCGGGCTCGCCGGCGACATAAAGCGCGCGGGTAAAGACCGGCGCGATGCGTTCCAGGCGCGGCTGGATCGCGCTGTAATAGCTGGAGGACAGGATCAGGTCGGGCGCGACGAGGCTGAGCGCCTCGAGATTGGGCGCCCCGCGCAGGCCGAGGTCGACGGTGCTCTGCGGCGGCTGCGCCGCGGCGGCGTCGCGAAAGCCGATCAGCTCGGCCAGCGCCGCGGGCGGGTGGCCAAGCGCCATCGCGGTCTCGGCCATCGCCCAGTCCACGGCCGCCAGCCGCAATCCGCCAGCCGCAAAAGCCGGCAGCGCCCCTCCGGCCAGCCCGCAGGCAGCGGCCAGAAAGGCGCGTCGGCTGAACCCGCAGGCGGCTGTCACCATCGACGGCTCAGGCTGGCCTGCACGGTGCGTCCGTCGCCGTAATAGCTGGAATTCAGCCCCACGGCCGAGATATAGGCCTCGTCCGTCAGGTTGTTGACGTTCAGCCGGCCGATCACGCCGTTCTCCCATTCGTAGCTGGCGCCCAGATCCACCAGCGTCACCGCCTCCAGCCGCTCGGTATTCGCATCCGAGGCCCAGCGAGAGCCGATATAGCGCAGGCCGCCGCCCAGTTGCAGCCCCTGCATCGGGCCGGACTGGAATTCATGCGACAGCCAGAGGCTTGCGGCGTGGCGCGGCGTGTTGGCCAGCTCGTTGCCGTCGTTCTCGCCCGAGATGTCGGTCGAGGCATAGGTATAGGCGCCCTTGACCGACCAGCCCTGCCCGAATTCCGCGACGCCTTCCAGTTCCAGCCCGCGGATGCGCGCCTCGCCGATCTGACGGACGCCGGTGATGGTGCCGCCTTCGACCTCTTCGGTGACGGACGTATTGCGGTCGGTCTCGCGCAGGTCATAGAGCGCGGCGGTGAACAGCCCCTCGAAGGCGGTGGGCTCGTATTTGGCCCCAAGCTCCCACTGCTTGCCGTGGGTGGGCTCCAGCGGGTTGTTGTCGATGTCGAAACCCGGCTGCGGCAGATACGAGGTCGAATAGGCGGCATAGACCGAAACCCCATTGTCCCACAGATAGCCCAAGCCCAGATGGCCGGTCAGCTGCCGGTCTTCGCGGGCGTAATCGGTGGTGCCGAAATTCGTCACGCTCTGACCCTCTTGCCGGGTCCATTCGTATCGCAGCCCCGCCGTGGCGCGCCAATTGCCGAATTCGATCTCGTCCAGCGCATAAAGGCCGACCTGCGTCGCATCGACCGACTTGTCCGCCGTATACCACGGGGCGGGCACGGTGATGCCGCCATAGGAGGGCGCGGCATAGTCGATGGGGGCGATGGTGGAAAAGCCGGTATAGGCGCGCTCGCGCAGCTTCTGCGCGTCGATGCCGAAAGTCAGCGCATGCGTCACCGCCCCGGTCTCGGCGCTGCCCGCCAGCCGCAGGTCGGTGGCGATGGCGCGGAAGTTTTCCCGCTGGGTGATGACGCCCCGCCCGACCGAGGTGCCGGTCAGCCCGCCGATATACACGCTGTCATAATCCCAGTCGAAATCGGTATAGCGCAGCGTGTTGTTCAGCCGCCAGCCATTGCCGAAATCATGCGTCAGGCCGAAGCTCAGCGTGCCCATCTTGCGGTCGCTGTCATTGACCGACTTGTCGCCGAAATAGAACTCGCGCAGATCCTTGGCATCGACCTGCCCGATCAGCCCGCTCGGCACCCCCGTGGGCGAGATCGGCGCATCGCCGTGATAGCTGGCCATGAATTCCAGCTCGGTCGCGTCGCTCAGCGCATAGCTGGCCGACAGGCCCAGATAGCCGCGCTTGCTGTCGATTTCCTCGACATCGGTCCGGCTGTTGCCGCCCTTGGCGGTGACGCGATAGGCGAAGCGGTCGTCCACGACCCGGTTCGCATCGCCATAGACCGAGGCCGAGCCCTTGCTGTCGGCGCTGAAGCCCAGCTCGGTGAAATCGCCGTCCGCCTGCGCCCGCTTCTGGATCATGTTGACCAGCCCCGCGGGCGTCCCCGCGCCGTAAAGCACCGAGGCCGGTCCGCGCAGCACCTCGACCCGCTCCAGCCCGTAAAGCTCGAAGGCGGGCGCGCTGGTCGGGAACTGGGTCGAGCGCATCAGCCGCAGCCCGTCCAGGAACTTGTCGTTCTCGAGGTTGAAGCCACGCAGGAACAGGCTGTCGAAGCGCGGATCGCCGCCATAGTTCTCGGTGACGATCCCGGCCGAATAGCTCAGCGCCTCGGACAGGTTGGTCGCGCCCTGCTCTTCGATCTGCGCGCGCGGCACGACCGAGACGGAGGATTGCGTCTCCAGCAGCGGCCGGCCGGTCTTGGTGGTGGCCGAGGACCGCGCCACCCTGCCCTCCAGCGGCGCGTTCGGATTCTGGAAGCCTTCGATCGTCACGGCGTCCAGAACGATCGCGCCGACGAAGGTGTCGCGGCGGGTTTCCTTTTCCTCCTCCTGCGCCAAGGCACAGGGCGCCGTCATGGCGATCACGCTGGCGCTCAGGAAAAGCGGGGCGACTCTGTTCATCCTGATCATCGATCCATCCTGGAAAATTTCCGAGTCTTTAACTGCGATTTTCCGACGCTGTCTTGATCCAGAGTGCTGGGATTTGTTCAGGACTCCTGAAAATTGCTCCTGCGCCAGACCGAAGGCGGCATGCCGTTCGCGGCCCGGAACACCCGCGACAGATGCGCCTGATCGGCAAATCCCGTGGCATAGGCGATATCGGCAAGCGAGCGGGCAGGATCGCGCATCATGTCCTGGGCCGCCTTCAACCTGACGCGGCTTTGCCACCGCTGCGGCGTTTCGTTCTGGGACTGCTTGAAGCAATGCGAGAAACGGCTTTCCGACAGCCCCGCGGCCCGCGCCATTTCGGCAAGCGGAACGTGCCGGCTCAGATTTTCGTGCAGATGGCGCTCGACCGCCGCAAACCGCCGCGCCGAGAGGCCGCCGCTTGCCGTGCAAGGCCCGTCGTTCTCAGCGCCGGCCTGGGTCGCGAAGATCTCGGCCAGCGTCGCGGAAAGCAGCGCATCGATGAGCATGTCGCCCCGGCTGGGCTTGCGGACCTCGTCCGAGGCCAGCCGGCCCAGATCCGCCAGCTTGTCGCTCGGGCCAAGCAGGCGGGGCCGCGTCAGGTCCGCCCTGACATCCGCTGCCGCAAGTCTTTGATGCAACGCGCTGCTTTCCATATGAAAATCCAGATGGGACTTTTCATGGTCCGCCTCGATCCGGCTCCATAACGGCATGCCCGGCGGCATATAGAACGCCTGGATGCCGCGATATTCGGCAAGATCCCCGCCGATGCGCATCATCACCGGCGGCGGCTGCTTGCCAAGCAGGATGACGATGCGCGGATCGGGCGCGATATAGAATCCGCCGCCGCCCTCCTCGCCCCTGACCGACCAGACATCGGCGATCGCCCCGGCAAAGCGGCGATAGCAAAGCGGCGCCAGCGTCCGCAGCCCATGGATGCGGGTTTCCATCCGAGGTAGGAACTCTCTGTTGGCCTGCATGTTTCCTGCCCGCCTCGCTATCGGAAGACCATCCGGACGCGGATATCCACGGTCGTCATCACCGGGCATTGTTTACTGAAATACTATGAATTGGCAAGCCGCTTCTCCGGGCGACCGAAGCCGCCATGTGGCGCCGCTTCGGCCCCGGGAACAGGGCATGGTCTGCGGCCCGCGCCGGACCCGCGACGCCACCACGGCCGATGTGGGGATGCCGGGTTCCGGCCGGGATACTGGCCGTCACCCGCCCGCCATGCGCGGAGGACGGGATCGCAGTCCGGCTCCGGCCTTGTCGGGCCGGCCTCGGCGCAGCAGGCAAGCGGCTGGGCGCCGCGCGGGGATCGCCTTTCCGGCCCGTATGCCCCGCGCCGGACGGATCGTCACGGCGTCCCCGGACGGATCAGGCGATCCGGCGGGACGTCCTCGCCGCATCCCGCATGATCGGAGCTTCGCGGGGGGTCGCAGTCCTTGCCATCTTCCGGCTCATATTTGAGTTTGCATGGCGGTTATTGCTGTTGCATTGACGATATCGTTGACGGAGCATCCTCTGGAGAGGTCGTTTGCGGGTTTGGCGAGGCCCTGGAGGATGGGTCCGATGGCGATGAGGCCGCCCAGGCGCTGGGCGATCTTGTAGCCGATATTGCCCGAGGCGAGGTCGGGAAAGACGAAGACGTTCGGCCGGCCGGTCAGGCGGCTTGCCGGGGCCTTCCTCGCCCGGATCGCCTCGTCCAGCGCCGCGTCGAACTGCAGCTCGCCGTCGACCTCCAGATCCGGGGCGGCGGCGCGGATCAGCGCCAAGGCCTCGCGCAGCCGCCCCAGGCTGGGATGATCGGCCGAGCCGGCGGTCGAAAAGGACAAGAGCGCCACCCGCGGCGCCTCGGCCAGGAGCCGCCGGCAGCTCTCGGCCGCCGACAGCGCGATGGCGGCGAGCTCGGCCGCGTCGGGCTGGATCACCAGCCCGCAATCGGCAAAGATCATGCCGCCCCGGACCGGCGCCCCGGGCCCGCAGGACAGCATCAGAAAGAAGCTCGACACGATCCCGGCCCCGGGGGCCCGGCCGATGATCTGCAGGGCCGCGCGCACCGTGTCGGCGGTGGTGGCGACCGCGCCGCCCACCGTGCCGTCGGCCTGGCCCAGCCGCACCCGCATCGCCGCCTGGCGGATCGGGTCGCGCATCTCGGAAAGCGCGCGTTCCGCGGTCATGCCCTTGGCGGCGCGCAGCCGGTGCCAGTGGTCGGCCAGCTCGGCCAGGTCGGGCGCGCCCGCCGGGTCGATGCGGCCCACGCCGGGGATCTCGGGCCCGCCCAGCAGGGTGACGCGGGCCAGCCCCTCGGCCACCAGCCGGCGGGCGGCCTCGGCGACGCGCGGGTCCCCGCCCTCGGGCAGGATGATGTGGCGGTCCAGGGCCTTCGCGGCCTCGTGGATGCGCTCGAGCGGTTTCATGGCACTACCCCCAGAAATGCAGGCCGGCGACGACGAAGACGCCCAGGAACACGGTCTCGGCCACGATCAGCGCGATGGCGCCGCCCCCGACCTCGAGCATCCTGCCGAGCGAGGTCTTGATGCCGACCGCGGCGATCGAGATCAGCAGCGCCCAGCGGGACAGCTGCCCGGCAAGCGCCGAGACCGGCTGCGGGATCAGCCCGGCGCTGTTCAGCGCCGCCAGCGCCAGGAAGCCCAGCACGAAGCCCGGCAAGAGCGGCGGCGCCTTGCCGCCCCTGGCATCGGCCAGCCCGCGCGCCCGGATCGCCAGCGAGAAGCACAGCACCACCGGCGCCAGCATCGAGACGCGGATCAGCTTGACCAGCGTCGCGGTCTCGCCGGCCTCGGGGCCGATGGAAAAGCCGGCGCCGACCACCTGGGCCACGTCGTGGATGGTGCCGCCCAAAAAGACGCCGCTGTCGCGCGCCGTGAAGCCGAAGGCGTTCGACAGCATCGGGTAGAGCACCATGGCCAGGGTCGAGAGCACGGTGACCGAGAGCACGGTGAAGACCAGGTCGCGCTCGGATTTCTCGTGCCGGGGCAGGACCGCGGCGATGGCCATGGCCGCCGAGGCGCCGCAGATCGCCACCGCGCCGCCGGTCAGCAGCGCGAAGCGCCAGCCGCGGCCGACGAGGCGGGTGGCGAGGAGCGCGAAGAGGATGGTCAGCACCACCCCCGCGACCACCAGCGCGATGGCGCGCGGCCCCAGCCCGCTCAGCATCTCGACCGAGATCCGCGCGCCCAGAAGCGCCACCCCGAGCCGCAGCACGGTGCGGGCGGTGAAGGCGATGCCGGGCGCGGTGCGGGTGCCCTCCTCGGCCAGGAAGTTCAGCGCCAGGCCCAGAAGCAGCGCCAGCAGCATGGCCGGGGCGCCGTAATGGTCCGACAGGAACTGCGCCGTGGCCGCGACCAGCGCCGAGACCGCGAAGCCCGGGAAGGCCTCGCCGAGCAGGCTGCGCGAAGGGATCAGGGTGGTCATCATCGTCGTCACCGGGATGCGGGGATGGGGCCGGGGCGGGGGCCGCGCCGGGTCGTCGTCGGAAGGGCGTCATGCGCCCCGGGAGAGGGCCTCATGGGCGGATGTGTCCGGCGGTCCTGCGGTCCTTCCCGGCCGCCGAGGGGGGCGCTGCCCCCTCGCGCTTGCCCGGCCCCTCGACGGGGCCCGGCAAGCGCCCCCCGGAGTATTTGGGAAACGGTGAAAGCCGGGGGGCGCCGGCGCCCTGCGCCGCCTTTCCGCGTCAGGCCGCGCCCTTTTGCGGGCGCATGTCGGCCGGGTCGATGCCGGCCACCACCACCGGCTTCTTCATCGCGTCGCGGCGGAAGGGCTCGCCCAGCTCCTGGTTCAAGAGCACCTCGATGAAGGTGGTCTCGCCGTCCCGCATCTGCCGCTCGACCGCCTCGTGCAGGGCCGCGGTCAGCTCCTCCTGCGACTTGACCTGCACGCCGGCGAGCCCGCAGGCCCGGGCGATGCCGGCATAGGAGGTGTCGCGGTCGAGCTCGGTGCCGACGAAGTTGTTGTCGTACCACAGCGTCGTGTTGCGCTTTTCCGCGCCCCATTGGTAGTTGCGGAAGATCACCATGGTGATCGCCGGCCAGTCCGCGCGCCCGCAGGCGGTCATCTCGTTCATCGAGATGCCGAAGGCGCCGTCGCCGGCAAAGCCGATCACCGGCACCTCGGGATTGCCGATCTTGGCGCCCAGGATCGCCGGGAAGCCGTAGCCGCAGGGACCGAAGAGGCCCGGCGCCAGGTATTTGCGCCCGGCCTCGAAGCTTGGATAGGCATTGCCGATGGCGCAGTTGTTGCCGATGTCCGAGCTGACGATCGCCTCCTTCGGCACCGCCTGCATGATCGCCCGCCAGGCCTGGCGCGGGCTCATCAGCCCGGCGTCGCGGACCCGCGCCTCGGCGTTCCATTCGGTGCCCGGATCATCCTCCTCGTGGTCGAGGCTCGAAAGCTCCTGCGCCCAGCGGGACTTGGTCTGCGCGATGAGATCCTTGCGTTCCTGCCGCCCGGCATCGCCCGCCGCGGGGGCAAGCTGCGCCAGGATGCCGCGCGCCACCTTGGCCGCATCGCCCTGGATGCCCACCGTGACCTTCTTGGTCAGCCCGATGCGGTCGGCATTGATGTCGACCTGGATGATCCTGGCCTGCTTCGGCCAGTAGTCGATGCCGTAGCCCGGCAGGGTCGAGAACGGGTTCAATCGCGTCCCCAGCGCCAGCACCACATCGGCCTTCTGGATGATCTCCATCCCGGCCTTCGAGCCGTTGTAGCCCAGCGGCCCCATGGCCAGCGGGTGGCTGCCCGGGAAGCTGTCATTGTGCTGGTAATTGCTGCAGACCGGCGCATCCAGCCGCTCGGCCAGCTTCACCAGGTCCGGGATCGCCCCCGACAGCACCACCCCGGCGCCCGACAGGATGACCGGGAATTTTGCCTCGCTGAGCAGCCTTGCCGCCTCGGCCACCGCCTGCTCGCCGCCCGCGGGCCGCTCGAAGGCCACCACCTGCGGCAGTTCCACGTCGATCACCTGGGTCCAGAAGTCGCGCGGGATGTTGATCTGCGCCGGGGCCGAGTTGCGCCAGGCTTGCATGATCACCCGGTTCAGCACCTCGGGGATGCGGCTCGCGTCGCGCACCTCCTCCTGGTAGCAGACGCAATCGGCAAAGAGCCGCATCTGCTCCATCTCCTGGAAGCCGCCCTGGCCGATGGTCCGGTTCGCCGCCTGAGGCGTCACCAGCAGAAGCGGCGTGTGGTTCCAGTAGGCGGTCTTCACCGGCGTCACGAAGCCCGTCACCCCCGGCCCGTTCTGCGCGATCGCCATCGACATCTTGCCGGTCGAGCGCGTGAACCCGTCCGCCATCAGACCCGCATTCGTCTCATGCGCGCAGTCCCAGAACCTGATCCCAGCCTTCGGAAACAGATCCGACACAGGCATCATCGCAGAGCCGATGATCCCGAAAGCATGCTCGATCCCGTGAAGCTGCAATACCTTAACAAAAGATTCCTCAGTCGTCATTCGCATGGC
>NZ_JAEN01000025.1:0-61701 GCF_000518925.1 Paracoccus sp. J39
TTCTTCATGCGCGTCAGCTTCGTCTCCGAGGAGGGCGTGGGGCTGGAGGAATTGCGCGCCGGGCTGGCCGAGCCGGCCAAGCCCTTCGGCATGGACTACGCCATCCATGACGAGGCCGAGAAGATGAAGGTGGTGATCATGGTCAGCCGCTTCGGGCATTGCCTGAACGACCTTCTCTATCGCTGGCGCATCGGGGCCTTGCCGATCGACATCGTGGCGGTGATCAGCAATCACATGGACTATCAGAAGGTGGTGGTGAACCACGACATTCCCTTCCACTGCATCAAGGTCACCAAGGAGAACAAGCCGCAGGCCGAGGCGCAGCTGATGGCGGTGGTCGAGGATTCGGGCGCCGAGCTGGTGGTGCTGGCGCGCTACATGCAGGTGCTCTCGGACGCCCTGTGCAAGAAGATGTCGGGGCGGATCATCAACATCCATCATTCCTTCCTGCCGAGCTTCAAGGGCGCCAACCCCTACAAGCAGGCCTTCGAGCGCGGGGTGAAGCTGATCGGCGCGACCAGCCATTATGTGACCGCCGACCTCGACGAGGGCCCGATCATCGAGCAGGACATCATCCGGGTGACGCATGCGCAATCGCCCGAGGACTATGTCAGCCTCGGCCGCGACGTGGAAAGCCAGGTCCTGGCCCGCGCCATCCACGCCCATATCCACCGCCGGGTGTTCCTCAACGGCAACAAGACCGTCGTCTTCCCGGCGTCTCCGGGAAGCTACGCATCCGAGAGGATGGGCTGAAACAGCGCCGGGCGGCCATCGAGCCGCCCTTTTCGCGCCCGCCGCTTCACCGTTGGAAAAATACTCCCGCCGGAGGCAAGACCTCCCAGCAGGCACCGCCCGCGCAGAGTCGCTATGACCCGTGACGCCGGCGCAGCGCCTCCTCGACCGTCGGCGCATAGCGCGCCAGCGGGCGGCGCAGCCCATGCGTCAGCAGCACCCGGCGGATGTCGCGGCTGGTGCCGGTCAGCCACAGCGCGATGCCGCGGCGCTGCGCCTTGTGCGCCAGTCCCTCGATCATGTTGGCGCCGGTGGAATCCAGGAAAGGCACGGCGCTGAAATCCACCACCAGCACCCGAAACCCGTCCTGGATGCGATCCAGGACCGAGCCGATCGAGGCCGTGGCGCCGAAGAACAGTGCTCCCGAGATGCGATAGACCACCACGTCGCGCGGCTGCGGCTGGTCCGGGCGCGGCTGGGCGCTGTCGGCCGTGTCGGCGCCGACCAGCGCCTCGACCCCCACCGCCTGGCTCATGCGCTGGATGAACAGCACCGAGCCGAGCGCCAGCCCGACTACGATGGCTTCGGTCAGGTCGCGGAAGATCGTCAGCCCGAAGGTGACCAGCAGCACCGCCGCCTCGCCCCAGCCCGAGCGCAGCAGGATGGCGATGGCGGGTTTCTCGATCATGTTCCAGGCCACCACTGCCAGCACGCCGGCCAGCGCCGCCAGCGGGATATAAGACGCCAGCGGTGCCGCCAGCAGCATGAAGCCCAGCAGGAACAGCGCATGCAGCATCCCCGCCACCGGCCCATGCGCGCCGGCGCGCACATTGGTCGCCGTCCGCGCGATGGTGCCGGTGACGCAGATGCCGCCGAACAGCGCCGAGCCCATATTGGCCACGCCCTGCGCCACCAGCTCGCAATTCGAGCGGTGGCGGCGGCCGGTCATGCCGTCCGCGACCACCGCCGACAGCAGCGATTCGATGGCGCCGAGCAGCGTCAGCGACAGGGCGGCGGGCAAGAGCGACAGCACCCTGTCCAGCGACAGCTCCGGCAGCGCGGGGGCGGGCAGGGAGGACGGAATGCCGCCGAAGCGGCTGCCGATGGTCGCGACATCCGCCCCCGTCGCCGCGGTGAAGCCCGCCGCCAGCGCCACGGCGATCAGCATGCCGGGCCAATGCGGCCGGGCGCGCTTCAGCCCCAGGATCACCGCGATCGTTCCCAGCGCGATCGCCAGCGCCATGGGCGAAAGGCTGGCGCGGGCCTGCCAGAGGGCGGGGATCTTTTCCACCAGCTCGCCCGGCTCATGGGCCAGGGACAGGCCGAAGATCTCCTTCAGCTGGCTGGTGAAGATGATCACCGCGATGCCGGCGGTGAAGCCGACCGTCACCGGAAAGGGGATGAACTTGATGAAGGTGCCCAGCCTGAGCAGCCCGATGGCGACCAGCATCAGCCCCGACAGGAAGGTCGCCAGGATCAGCCCCGACATGCCGTGCTGCGCCACGATGCCGGCGACCAGCACGATGAAGGCCCCCGCCGGCCCGCCGATCTGGTAGCGCGAGCCGCCAAGCGCCGAGACCAGGAAGCCGCCGACGATGGCGGTATAGAGCCCCTGCGCCGGCGAGGCGCCGGAGGCGATGGCGATGGCCATCGACAGGGGCAGCGCCACGATGGCGACGGTCAGCCCGGCCAGGGCATCGGCGCGCAGCTGGGCCGCGCCATAGCCCTCGCGCAGGACGGTGATCAGTTTCGGGGTGAACAGCGGCGCAAATCCGGGCGCCGCGCTTGCCTGCTGGTTCATCTGGGCCGCACCTTCGCGAAGGAGGCGGCGGGATCGTCGGCTGTCTGTCGGCGGTCGCCGTCGCGATTACGTCTGCGGACCGGATTTCAGCCGCACGCCACGCCCGCCCGAGGGGCTGGCGGCGCCCTCGCCGATCAGCTCGATCCCGGCGGCCTCCAGCGCCTCGACCACGCGGGTCAGGCTTTCGACCACGCCGCGCACATTGCCGTCGCTGGCCTCCATGCGCTGGATGGTCGGGACCGACAGGCCCGAGAGCTCGGCCAGCCGCTTCTGGTCGATGCCAAGCAGGGCACGCGCCGCACGCATCTGGGCCGAGGTCATCATGCAGTGATTTCCAATCCTTGATGATGGATGTCTAGCAGGGTGATAGTGATATTTCAAACATCATTTCTGCCGGCTCAGCCATAGAAAAGGCCCCCGCGGGCGAGGGCCTTTTCTATGCGTCTGTCGGGATGGATCAGAAGTCCATCTTCACGCCCAGCGTGACGGTGCGGCCGGGGGCGTAGAGGGGGTCGATGATCCGGCTGCCCATGACGCGTTCGACATAGCTGCTGCGCTCGTAATAGCTTTCGTCGAACAGGTTATCGACGCCCAGATGCACGACCACGTTCTCGTAGTTCTGGGGACGCCACTGGCCATAGACGTTCACGATGGTATAGGAATCGTGATCTTCGAAGCCGAGCGGGGCGCCACTCTCATCGACCAGTGAACCGCTGTTCAGCGAACCGGCCCATTCGACGGTGCCGCCGACCTTGAGGTTATACTGGGGGATCTCCTGGTCGATGAACAGGGTGGCCAGCTTGCCGACCGGCATCACGGTGCCGCCGTCCGGAACCTTGTCCTCGCCGTTCTGGGTTACGTCGGCCTTGGTGAAGCTGGCGCCGATGCGGCCCGAACCCCAAGTGTAGCTGCCTTGCAAGGTAAAGCCCTTGCTGCGGTATTCGTCGGCATTGGTCAGATAGCCGCTGGCAACATCATATTCGGCCAGCCCGTCCAGCCGCGTGTCGAAGAAGGTGATGTTTCCGGTCCAGTTGCCCTGATTGGCATTCAAGCCCAGCTTAACGTTGCGAGCCGTCGCCGGCTCATAGTCGGGGTCGGTGGTGAACGCATCGTTCCGCGCGTGCAGCAGACCGTATTCGCCGATTTCGTAACCCAGCCATGTGCGCGATGCGCCGGCAAAGACCTCGTATCCTTCCGCGAATTCATACGAAATCGTGCCATTCACGCTGGCGCCGGTATCGGAATAGCTGTTGTTGTTCCAGTCGGTATAGCGGTGATGATCCAGCCGCAGACCAGTGGACAGGTCGATGCCGTTGTCGAACGCAAAGCGGCCCTGCACGAAAGTGCCGATCTGCATGGTGTCCAGGTTGAACGGACGCGTCCGCGCCGCCGAGTGGTCACCGTAGTTGTCGATGTGATAGTCGTCGTGCTGCCAATCTATCCCGGCGGTGATCCGGCCCTGGTCCAGCGTGTAGGTGTTCTTCAGAACGCCGCCGATGGTCGTGGTTTCAAGAATCATGTCGCCATTGGGGCGGGACGACGCGCCTGGATCGTCGCTGATCAGGTCGCCGAGGGCATAGTTCGGGCGCCAATATTCGTTGCGGCTGACATAGACCGTCGCTTCGGGGTCCCAGGCATCGGTCGGCGCGGTCGAACTGTATTTCAGCTTCAGCGTGTTGCGCGTGACTTTCAGCGGATAGACAGCGTCGTCCGCATTCAGGTCCATGTTCATCTTGATGACGCGGTCGGCGTCGTCCTTGCTGTGGTCATAGGACAATTCGACGCGATGCGTGTCGAATTCATAGCCCAGCTTAAGCAATGCACCCCGGGTGGCCGGTTCGGTGCCCGGCATCTCGCGACCGTTCGCGGCCTCGTAATTGTCGCCGTTTGCGCCGTGCACCATGGCAAACCAGTCGAAGCCCTCATAGACCCCATAGCCGGCCAGCGAGCCCGCGACGCCGCGGCCGTTGCTGCCATAGGACAGCCCGACGCGGCCGCCCTGGGTCCTGCCATCGGTCAGCAGGTCCTTGGCGCCGACGGTTTCATAGCGCAGCGCGCCGGCGGCGGCGCCGAAGCCGGCATCGGCAGCGGCGGCGCCAGCCTCGACCTCGACCGATTTCAGGAAGGCCGGGTCGACGACGTTCGAGCCGGTATGATGCCAGCTGGTCGGCCCTTGCGGCACGCCGTCCACGGTGACGGCCAGGTTCGACTGCTCCATGCCGAAGACGTGGATGCGCTTGGACGGGCCGGCGCCGCCGGAAACGGTGATGGCGGAATCGCGGGCGAACAGCTCGGACACGTCGGCGGGCTGCATCGCCTCGATATCCTCCGGGGTGACCGACACGCCGCCGGTCGCCTCGACATTCTCCTGGCCGTCGGCGATCAGGGTGATCGGATTCAGGACGACGGCCTCGGCATTCTGACCCTCCTGGGCGTAAAGGGCTGTCGCGAGCGCAAGCGAGGATACGCCCGCCAGCGGGATGATACGGCGCATTTTCATGGTCACTGCCTTGATTCGTTCGAAACTGGCGCGAGTTATATGGCCGGTCCCAAAATGCACAAGTATTTTACTCGGATATTATGCCGGTCCAGAGAGAAACAATCGGGATTGTTGCGCTCCTGCGCCACCTTCCGGCGGGATGCGGCGATGGGCCGCGGCCTGCCGACTTCCGACGCCGGGGCTGGCGCAGGCGGGGGCAAAGGGGTTACAGCAACCCAAACCCGCAGCCCGAGAAGCCACAGATGACGATTACCCTTTACCACAACGACCTGCCGGACGATCTGGACCTGGGTCCGGTCGTGGCCATCGACACCGAGACGATGGGGCTGGACCCGCGCCGCGACCGGCTGTGCCTGGTGCAGCTGTCCTCGGGCGACGGCAACGCGCATCTGGTGCAGATCGCCCGCGGCCAGCACGAGGCGCCGAACCTGACCCGGATGCTGACCGATCCCGGGGTGCTGAAGCTGTTCCATTTCGGCCGTTTCGACATCGCGGCGCTGGAGGCGGCCTTCGGCGTGGTGACGAAGCCGGTCTGGTGCACCAAGATCGCCAGCAAGATGGTGCGCACCTATACCGACCGGCACGGGCTGAAATACCTGCTGTCCGAACTTGTCGGCGTCGACATCTCCAAGCAGCAGCAGACCAGCGACTGGGGCGCGGCCGAACTGACGGATGCGCAGCTGGAATATGCCGCCTCGGACGTGCTTTACCTGCACGCGCTGAAGGCCGAACTGGAAAAGCGGCTGGCGCGCGAGGGGCGGCTGGGCCTGGCCGAGGCCTGTTTCGACTTCCTTCCTGCCCGGGCCCATCTGGACCTGCTGGGCTGGGGGGATGAAAACGACATCTTCCACCACTAGGTTGCGGGCCATGAGCGCATATCTCGACACCGCCCGCAGGGTGATCCGCACCGAGGCCGAGGGGCTGGCCCTGCTGGCCGAGAGCCTTGGCGACAGCTTCGACCGCGCGGTCGAGACCGTCCTGGCCGCGCGCGGCCGGGTCGTGGTCTCGGGCATGGGCAAGTCCGGCCATGTCGGGCGCAAGATCGCGGCGACGCTGGCCTCGACCGGGACGCCGGCGCAATTCGTCCATCCGGCCGAGGCGAGCCATGGCGACCTGGGCATGGTGACGCAGGGCGACGTGGCGCTGGTGCTGTCCAATTCGGGCGAGACGCCCGAGATCGCCGATATCGTCGCCCATACCCGGCGTTTCCAGATCCCGCTGATCGGCGTCGCCGGACGGGCGCAATCGACGCTGCTGCGCCAGGCGGACGTGGCGCTGGTCCTGCCCGCGGCGCCCGAAGCCTGCGGCACCGGCATCGTGCCCACCACCTCGACCACCATGACCATGGCGCTGGGCGATGCGCTGGCCGTGGCGCTGATGGAGCATCGCCAGTTCACGCCCGAGCATTTCCGCACCTTCCATCCCGGCGGCAAGCTGGGCGCGAAGCTGTCGCGGGTGGCCGACCTGATGCATGAGGACATGCCGCTGGTCCCCGAGACCGCGCCCATGGCCGAGGCGCTTCTGACCATCAGCCAGAAAAGCTTCGGCGTGACCGGGGTGACGGATGCCGCGGGGCGGCTGACCGGCATCATCACCGACGGCGACCTGCGGCGGCACATGCAGGGCCTTCTGGACCATAGCGCCGCCGAGGTGATGACCCGCAACCCGCGCACCATCGGCCCGGACGCGCTGGCCGAGGCGGCGCTGGCCGAGATGCAGGCGCGCCGCATCACCTGCCTGTTCGTGGTCACCCCCGAGGGGGCGCCGGCCGGGCTGATCCACATCCACGACTTCCTGCGCACGGGGCTTGTCTGACGGTGACCACCCGCTCGTGCATCGTGGCCTGGTTGCGGGTGATCCTGCCGCTGACGGCGCTGGCGATCCTGTCGGTGCTGTTCCTTCTGGGCCGCAAGCCCGACCCCGAGGCCAGCATTCCCTATGCCGACGTGGACCCGCGCGAACTGGCCGAGCGGCAGGCGGTGACCAGCCCGACCTATGCCGGCGTGACCGAGGACGGGGCGCAGCTGAGCATCTCGGCCGCCGAGGCCCGGCCCGGCGCGGAACAGGGCGACGGCTTGGCGCAGGCGGTGCGCATGACCCTGCGCGCCCAGGACGGGCGGGCGGCGGATGTCAGCGCCGGCACGGCTGCGCTTGAGGGCGATCAGGTCCGGCTGGGCGAGGGGGTGCGCATGACCACCGCCGACGGCTGGGTGCTGACCGCGCCCGAGCTGCGGGCCTCGACCGGCGAGGGCAGGCTGGTTTCGGATGAAGAGGTCAATGTCCTCGCCCCCTTCGGCGATATGACGGCGGGGCGGATGGAGCTGCGGCCCTCGGGGGAGGGCAGCGGCGATCACGTTCTTGATTTGAGCGGCGGAGTTCGCTTGATATACCGGCCATGACCCGGCGCCGACTCCCGCGCAAGGGGCCCTCAGGCGCCAGAAAGGAAATCCGATGATCCGGCCCGGACCGCTTTTGCCCGTGTTCCTGTCGCTTGCGCTGGCGGCGGGCGCGGCCATGGGCCAGACCACCGGCTTCGGCAATGCGCAGGATGTCAAGCAGCCGGTCGAAGTCACCGCCGATTCGCTGACCGTGGATCAGAAGACCGGCCAGGCGACCTTTTCCGGCAATGTTCTGATCGGCCAGGGCGCCATGCGGCTTTCGGCCGCGCGCGTGACGGTGACCTATGCCCAGGGCGACCAGCGCCGCATCAGCGCCCTGCATGCCGAGGGCGGCGTCACCCTGGTCAGCGGCGCCGACGCGGCCGAGGCGCAGGCCGCCGAATACGATGTCGAGACCGGCACCGTCGTGCTGACCGGCGACGTGCTTCTGACCCAGGGCGGAAACGTGCTGGCCGGAGACCGGGTGACGGTGAACCTGGAAAGCGGCACGGCCAATGCCTCGGGGCGGGTGCGCAGCGTGCTGCAGCCGGGGGACTGACCGATGGCGGGGGAACAGGGGCTGCGGGTCCGGGGCCTGCGCAAATCCTATCGCAACCGTCCGGTGATCCGCGACGTGGCGCTGGATCTGGACCGCGGCGAGGTGGTGGCGCTCCTGGGTCCGAACGGGTCGGGCAAGACCACCTGTTTCTATTGCGTGGCCGGGCTGGTCGCGCCTGATTCGGGTCAGGTGCTGATCGACGGGCAGGACGCCACCGCGCTGCCGATGTATCGCCGCGCCCAGATGGGCATCGGCTATCTGCCGCAGGAGATGTCGATCTTTCGCGGCCTGACGGTCGAGCAGAACATCATGGCGGTGCTGGAACTGGTCGAGCCGCATGTGCACCAGCGCCGCGAGCGGCTGGAGGAGCTGCTGGGCGATTTCTCGATCGGCCATCTGCGCAATGCCTCGGCCATGGCGCTGTCGGGCGGCGAGCGGCGGCGGGTCGAGATCGCCCGCTGCCTTGCGGCCGATCCGGCCTATCTGCTTCTGGACGAACCATTCGCCGGCGTCGATCCCATCGCCGTGGGCGAGATCCGCGCCCTGGTCCACGACCTGAAAAGCCGCGGCATCGGCGTGCTCATCACCGATCACAACGTGCGCGAGACGCTGGAGATCGTGGACCGCGCCTATATCCTGCATGACGGCCACGTGCTGAAATCCGGCACCACCGCCGAGATCGTCGCCGATCCGCAGGTGCGCCGCGTCTATCTGGGCGAAACCTTCCGCATGAACTGAATGCAAGGTCATGCCGATCCGCCGCGCGCAGCCGTTGACACAGCGCCGCGGCTGTCACCAAATGAGGGTATGGCCGGGCAAGACCGCCCGGCCAGAGAAACCCGGACGCGACGCCCGCGCGAGGGCGTTGGCGACAAGATCGGGCAACCGAAAGGACGGACCACCATGCGCTACCAGATCAGCGGAAAACAGATCGACGTGGGCGATGCGCTTTCGACTCACGTCAAGACCGAACTGGGTGAAACCGTTGAGAAATATTCGCAACGCCCGACGGATGCGACGGTCATCTTTTCCCGCAACGCGCATGAATTCATCTGCGATGCCGTGGTGCATCTCTCGACCGGGCTGACCGCCCAGGCCAAGGGCGCGGCCACCGATATCTACGCGGCCTTCGAACGGTGCCGCGAGCGGATGGACAAGCAGCTGCGCCGCTACAAGCGCCGGCTCAAGGATCACTACAAGGATCGGACCCAGCCGGTTGAATTCGAGCAGGCGGGCATGTATGTGCTGGCCGCCGATGAGGACGAATGGGAATCGCAGGGCGACGGCCTGCAGCCCATGATCATCGCCGAGATGGAGACCCGCGTGCCAACCCTCTCGGTCGGCGAGGCGGTGATGCAGATGGAACTGGCCGGCAGCCCGCTGCTGGTCTTTCGCAACGAGAAACATGGGGGCGTGAACGTGGTTCACCGCCGCGACGACGGCAACGTGGGCTGGATCGACCCCCGCAATCTGGGCTAGACTGACGCAGAAGGGCAGTCTTGTTGAACCAAACGTCCCGGCTGCGCGGCCCGCAGCCGGGACCTGACAATTTTCGGGCGACATGCAGATCAGCGACATTCTCTCTCCCGCCGCCGTGCGGACGATGAGCCAGACCACCAGCAAGAAACGGTTGTTCCAGGAAATCGCCGAGCAGGCGCGCGCGGTCTATGGCGTGGACGCGCCGCAGACGCTGGACGCGCTGCAGGAGCGCGAAAGCCTGGGCCCGACCGGCGTCGGCCATGGCGTGGCGCTGCCGCATGCGCGGCTGCACGGGCTCGACCGCGTGGTCGGCCTGTTCCTGCGGCTGGAAAAGCCGCTGGATTTCGACGCGGTGGACCGCCAGCCGGTGGACCTGATCTTTGCGCTGCTGGCGCCCAAGAATTCCGGCGTCGATCACCTCAAGGCGCTGGCGCTGGTCTCGCGCACGCTGCGCGACCAGGACCTGCGCGCCAAGCTGCGCGCCAACGAGGACCCGGTGGCGCTGCACGCCATGCTGGCGGCGGCGCCCGGCATCAAGGCGGCCTGAGGTCGCAGCCCGGCCGGCAGGGGGTGAAATGCCCCCGCATCCGCGCTATACTCCCGCGCGGGGAGGAAGACCGAAATGACCAGACATATCGCAGACCGCAGTCACGAAAGCAGTTCCGGCCGCACGCAATACTACACGCGGCAGGAACGCGAATCCGGCCTTCATCCGGCCATCGCCGCCCTGCGCATGCGGCCCCGCATCCGCAGCGAGGCTGCGAATCGCCGGGCCGCCGAATTCGCCAGGATCGAGCGCGGCCATCGGGTCTGACCGCTGACCCGCCAATGCGGAACCGGCCGGGCGCTGCCGCCCGGCCGGTTTTCATTCCGTCCTTCGCCCGGGGCCGCGATCAGCTGCGGACCAGCTGCTCGTAATCCTCGGCGATCTTGCGGGTGGTGTCGCCGACCTGGAAATGCCAGTCGCCGATCTGCCCGACCGGGGTGACCTCGGCCGCGGTGCCGGTCAGGAAGCATTCCTGGAAGCCCGCCAGCTCCTCGGGCTTGATGCGGCGCTCATGCACGGCGGTGCCGTTGTCCTTCAGCATCTGGATGACGGTCTGCCGGGTGATGCCGTTCAGGAAGCGGTCGGCCAGGGGCGTGTGCACCTCGCCATCCTTGACGAAGAAGATGTTGGCGCCGGTCGCCTCGGCGACATAGCCCTCCCAGTCCATGAACAGCGCGTCCGAGCAGCCCTTCTCCTCGGCGGCGTGCTTGGACATGGTGCAGATCATGTAAAGCCCGGCGGCCTTGGCGGCGGTGGGGATGGTCTCGGGGCTCGGCCGCTTCCACTTGGCGATGTCGAGCTTGGCGCCCTGCCATTTCGCCTCGCCGTAATAACTGCCCCATTCCCAGGCGGCGACGGCCATGCGCACCGGGTTGCGGCGGGCGGAAACCCCCATGTCCTCGCCCGAGCCGCGCCACATCACCGCGCGGACATAGGCGTCCTTGAAGCCGTTGGCGTTGAGCACCTCTTCCTTGGCGGCGTCGATCTCCTCGGCGGTATAGGGCGACTGCATGTCCAGCAGCCGGGCCGATTCGATCAGCCGCAGCGAATGCTCGTGTCCCTTGAAGATCTTGCCGCTGTAGCAGCGCTCGCCCTCGAACACCGAGCTGGCATAGTGCAGGGCATGGGTCAGGATGTGGATGTTCGCATCGCGCCACTCCACAAGCTTGCCATCCATCCAGATCTTGCCGTCACGATCGTCATATGCGCCCGCCATTTTTCCCTCCGGCCGGTTCTGTTTGCGGAATGTTGCGTTGGTCTGCCGCGTCTGGCAAAGAAAGTTGCGCAACTTGCGGTCTGGGCTATCCATTCATGGTTGGAAAGTCAATAAGTCTGACGTAATAAGGGCCATGCATTACGGAGAGGTCATGCAGAACAAGGGTGGCGTCGCCGCGGCAGGAAGCGAGAACCTGCTGTTTCTTACCGACGATCAGCTTCGCCGCGGGATCGAGGCGATGTTCTTTGCCTATCGCGCCTTCACCGCCGATCCCGACCTGATTCTGGCCGAGCTGGATTACGGCCGCGCCCATCACCGGGCGATCCATTTCATCAACCGCGAGCCGGGGCTGACGGTGACCGCGCTTCTGGACGTGCTGGGGGTGACCAAGCAGTCGCTGAACCGGGTGCTGCGCACGCTGATCGAGGACGGGCTGGTCGAAAGCCGCATCGGCCGCCGCGACCGGCGCGAGCGGCAGCTCTACCTGACCGAAAAGGGCGCGGCGCTGGAGCGCCGGCTGTCCGAGGCGCAGCGCGCCCGCATGCGCGCCGCCTATCGCGCCGCCGGACCGCAGGCGGTGGCGGGCTTCCGGCAGGTGCTCGAGGCGATGATGGACCGCGAGACGCTGCGCCAGTATCGCGCCCTGAAGCAGCTGCCCGACGCATGACCTCGGCCGACCTGCAGCCCGCCGCCCATATCCTTGTCGTCGATGACGACGAGCGCATCCGCAGCCTGCTGCGCCGCTTCCTGATGCGCAACGATTTCCTGGTGACCACGGCGCGGGACGCCGCCCATGCCCGGCGCCTGCTGGAGGGCCTGGATTTCGACCTGATCGTGCTCGACGTGATGATGCCGGGCGAGGACGGGTTCTCGCTGACCCGCGACCTGCGCAAGCAGATGACCACCCCGATCCTGCTGCTGACCGCCAGGGGCGAGACCGGCGACCGCATCGAGGGGCTGGAAAGCGGCGCCGACGACTACCTGCCGAAACCCTTCGAGCCGCGCGAGCTGCTCTTGCGCATCGCCGCCATCCTGCGCCGTATCCCGGCGGCCGAACCCAAGGGGCCGAAGTTCCTGTCGCTGGGCCCCCTGCGCTACGACGCCGACAAGGGCGAGCTTTGGCAGGGCGACGCCCCCTTGCGCCTGACCGGGACCGAGCAGGCGCTGCTGAAGCGCCTGGCCGATACGCCGCGCCAGCCGGTCAGCCGCAGCGCGCTGATCGAGGATCTGGGCCGCAGCCCGTCGGAGGAGCCGGGTGAGAATTCCGAACGCGCCATCGACGTGCAGATCACCCGGCTGCGCCGCAAGATCGAGCCCGATCCCAAGGAGCCGCGCTACCTGCAGACCGTGCGCGGAACCGGCTACATGCTGGTGCCGGACTAGGAACCTTCCGCGCAGCTTTCGCGGCCGCAATGGGTATTTGGAAAACAGAGAAGCACGAGCCGCCTCGCTCGGATCTTCTCTGTTTTCCAAATACCCATTTGCCGAGTGCGCAATCCGCATGGCGCATGAAAAAGGGGCCCGAAGGCCCCCAGTTCATGCCAGCGCGCCGTGGCAGTGCTTGAACTTCTTGCCCGAGCCGCAGGGGCAGGGATCGTTGCGCGAGGGGTTGCCCCAGGTCGTGGGGTCGGTCTCGTCGAAGCCGGCGACCCGGCCCGAAACCTCGCCGCCCTCGGCTTCCTCGTGTTCGGGATGCATCTGCGCCTCGGTCGCCGCCTGCTGCTGCTGGTATTCGCGCAGCATCTGCTCGCGCTCGGCATCGGTCAGCGGCCGGATGCGGGCCAGTTGCTGGGTCACGTCGAAGCGCAGCCCGTCCAGCATGGTCTCGAACAGCTGGAAGGCCTCGGTCTTGTATTCCGACAGCGGGTCGCGCTGTGCATAGCCGCGGAAGCCCACGACCGAGCGCAGATGCTCCAGCGTGACCAGATGCTCGCGCCATTTGCTGTCGATCTGCTGCAGCAGCACCTGCTTTTCGATCTGGCGCATGTTCTCGGGGCCGAACTGTTCGGTCTTTTGCGCCATATAGGTATCGGTGGCCTGCTGGATGCGTTCGCGGATCGCGTCCTGGTCCACGCCGTCCTCGGCTGCCCAATCGGCGATGGGCAGGTCCATGTTCAGCTTGTCGACCACCGCGTCGTGCAGGCCCTGGACGTCCCATTGCTCGGCATAGGCGCGCGGTGGCAGGTGCTGGTCGATCAGGTCGTCGATCACCTGCGCGCGCATGTCGGCGGCGATGTCCCCGACCTCGTCGGTATGCATGATTTCCAGGCGCTGGCTGAAGATCGCCTTGCGCTGGTCGTTCATCACGTCGTCGAATTTCAGCAATTGCTTGCGGATGTCGAAGTTGCGGCCCTCGACCTTGGCCTGGGCGCGTTCCAGCGACTTGTTGACCCAGGGGTGGACGATGGCCTCGCCATCCTTCATGCCCAGCGTCGACAGCACCTTGTCCAGCCGTTCCGAGCCGAAGATCCGCATCAGGTCGTCTTCCAGCGACAGGAAGAACAGCGAGCGGCCGGGGTCGCCCTGGCGGCCCGAGCGGCCGCGCAGCTGGTTGTCGATGCGGCGGCTTTCGTGGCGTTCGGTCGCCAGCACGAACAGCCCGCCGGCGTCCAGAACCGCCTGTTTCTCGGCGGCGTGCTCGGCCTCGATCTGGGCGCGCAGCTCGTCGGGATGGGCCTCGGGGTCGGCGGCCAGCGCCTCCATCACCTTCATCTCGACATTGCCGCCCAGCTGGATGTCGGTGCCGCGGCCGGCCATGTTGGTGGCGATGGTCACGGCGCCCAGCTTGCCGGCATCGGCGACGATCTTCGCCTCCTGCTCGTGCTGGCGGGCGTTCAGCACGTTGTGCGGGATGCCTTCCTTGGTCAGCATCTGCGACAGCATCTCGGATTTTTCGATCGAGGTCGTGCCGACCAGGATCGGCTGGCCCTTGGCATGGGCTTCCTTGATCGCCTCGATCACCGCGGCGTATTTCTCGGCCGCGGTGCGATAGACGCGGTCGTGTTCGTCGATGCGCTGCACCGGGCGGTTCGTGGGCACCTCGACCACACCCAGCTTGTAGATCTCGGCGAATTCCTCGGCCTCGGTGGCCGCGGTGCCGGTCATGCCCGACAGCTTGTCGTAGAGCCGGAAATAGTTCTGGAAGGTGACCGAGGCCAGCGTCACGTTCTCGGGCTGGATCGCCACGCCCTCTTTCGCCTCGATGGCCTGGTGCAACCCGTCCGACAGCCGGCGGCCCTTCATCATCCGGCCGGTGAATTCGTCGATCAGCACCACCTCGTCGTCGCGCACGATATAGTGCTGGTCGCGCATGAACAGCTTGTGCGCCCGCATCGCCTGGTTGGCGTGGTGGACGATGGTGGTCGATTCGGGGTCGTAAAGCGTCTGGCCCTCGGGCAGCACGCCCGCCGCCTGCAGGCGCTTTTCCAGGAACTCGTTGCCTTCCTCGGTAAAGGTGGCGTTGCGGGCCTTTTCGTCCAGCTTGTAATGCTCGGGCGCGAGTTCGGGCATGAAGGCGTCGAGCGTCTTGTAGAGCTCGCTGCGGTCCTGCGAGGGGCCCGAGATGATCAGCGGCGTCCGCGCCTCGTCGATCAGGATCGAGTCGACCTCGTCGACGATGGCGAAGAAATGCCCGCGCTGGGTCATCTGCTCGATCGAGCCCTTCATGTTGTCGCGCAGGTAGTCGAAGCCCAGCTCGTTATTGGTGGCATAGGTCACGTCGGCCCGGTAGGCCTCGCGCTTCTCGGCGTCCTCCTGGAAAGGATAGACCACACCGGTGGTCATGCCCAGCTGGGCAAAGACCTTGCCCATCCAATGCGCGTCGCGCTTGGCCAGGTAGTCGTTGACGGTGACGACATGCACGCCCTTGCCCGCCAGCGCGTTCAGATAGGCCGGGAAGGTCGCGACCAGGGTCTTGCCCTCGCCGGTCTTCATCTCGGCGATATTGCCCTGGTGCAGGAAGATGCCGCCCATCAGCTGGGTGTCGAAGGCGCGCAGGCCAAGCGCGCGGCGCGCCGCCTCGCGGCAATTGGCGAAGGCCTCGGGCAGAAGCTTGTCCAGATCCTCGCCCGCTTGCGCGCGGCCCTGCAACTCGCGGGTCTTGCCGATCAGGTCCGCATCGGAGAGGGCGCGGAACTGTTCCTCCAGCGCGTTGATCTGGGCCACCAGCGGGCGGACCGATTTCACCTTGCGGTCGTTGGGCGTGCCAAAGACCAGTTTCGCCAAGTTTCCGATGCCGAGCATATGAACCTTCAAAATCGCGTATCTGGGGGTGCGCGGGACGTTCCGCCCACTTGCCGGCACCATTCGCCTTGCCCTATCACTTGGGCCGGAAAAACGGCGACGGGCGCGCATTTTCGGTTGCGCCGGATGTATGCCCCGGCCGGCCCACTGTCAACGCTTGCGCCCGTTCACCTCTGCGTGGACGCGCCGTCCCACGAAGGGGAAACCTATGCTGAAACCGCTTCTTGCCGTCTCCGTGCTGCTCTCGGGGGCCGTATCGGCCATGCCCGGCCTGGCGCAGGACGCCGATACCGTGGTCGCCACCGTCAACGGCGAGTCGATCACGCTGGGCCAGATGATCGCCATGCGGCAGGGGCTGGACGCGCAGACCACGCAGGGCCTGCCGGATGCGGCGCTGTGGGACCTGATGCTGGACCAGATGATCCGCCAGACCGCCGTGGCGCAGGCCGCCGAGCCGCTGAGCAAGCGCGACGCCGTGGCGCTGGAGATCGAGAAGCGCGCCTATCTGGCCGGCTCGGTCCTGGAAAAGGTCGCGAGCGCCGAGCCGAGCGAGGCCGAGTTGAAAGCCGCCTATGACCAGGCCTTCGGCGGCCAGACCGAGCCCAAGATCGAATACAATGCCGCCCATATCCTGGTGAAGACCAGGGAAGAGGCCGATGCCATCGCCAAGGAGTTGCAGGACGGCGCCGATTTCGGCACGCTGGCCGAGCAGAAATCGACCGACAATTCCGGCCCGAACAAGGGCGACCTGGGCTGGTTCCAGCCCGAGCAGATGGTCGAGCCCTTTGCCGATGCCGTGAAGGCGCTGGACAAGGGCCAGGTCTCGGAGCCCGTCGAGACCCAGTTCGGCTGGCATGTCATCAAGCTGAACGACACGCGCGAGGTCACGCCCCCGGCCTTTGACGAGATCAAGGAGCAACTGGCCATGCAGGTGCGCCGCGACAAGGTGCAGGCCGAGATCGAGCAACGCGTGTCCGACGCCAAGGTCGAAAAGACCGAGGGGCTGGCCCCCGACCTGCTGAACAAGACCGATATCCTGGGGGAGTGACATGGCGAAATCGGACGACAAGAAGAGCAAGCCCTCCGATGCCGAAAAGCTGAAGACGGCGAAGAAGCGGCTGAAGAAGCTGAAGGCCGCGCTGAAGGAAGCCGCCGCCAGCCTGGAGGCGCGGGCCGAGGCGGCGGTGGAGGCCGTGGCCAAGGCCAAGCCCCAGAACCCGGTCTCGCCGCTGGCTCCGGCGCGCTTTCCCGACCTGCCGGTGATCGAGGGCGCCGAATTCGCCTCGGGCGCGGCGGGGGTGAAATACCAGGGCCGTACCGATGTCATGCTGGTGCGGCTGGCGCCGGGCACTGCCATCGCCGGCGCCTTCACCAAGTCCTCGACCCGCGCCGCCAGCGTGCTGGACTGCCAGGCCAAGCTGGCGCTGAAGCAGGACACCGGCAAGGGCGCGGCGATCATCGTGAACTCGGGCAACGCCAATGCCTTCACCGGCCGGAACGGGCAAGAGGCGGTGGATGCCGTGACCGGCGGCGTCGCCAAGGCGCTGGGCGTGCCGCGCGAGCGGGTCTTCTCGTCCTCGACCGGGGTGATCGGCGAGCCGCTGCCGGCCGATCGCATCACCGCCGTGATCGGCGATCTCGCCGCCAACCTGGACGCGGCCGGCGCGGCCGGCGCGGCGCGGGCCATCATGACCACCGACACCTTCCCGAAAGGCGCGGCGGCCAGTTTCGAAGGCGATGGCGGCACCATCAACATCACCGGCATCGCCAAGGGCTCGGGCATGATCGCGCCCGACATGGCGACGATGCTGGTCTATGTCTTCACCGATGCGAAGATCGCGCCCGCGCTGCTGCAGCGCATGCTGTCGGCGCGGCTGGATGAGACCTTCAACGCCATCACCGTGGACAGCGACACCTCGACCTCGGACGCGCTGATCCTGGCGGCGACCGGCAAGTCGAAGGCCGCGCCGATCACCGACCTGCGCTCGGCCCCGGCGCGGGCCTTCGGCAAGGCGCTGACCCAGGTCATGCTGGACCTGGCGCAGCAGGTGGTCCGGGACGGCGAAGGAGCGACGAAATTCGTCGAGGTGCAGGTGACGGGCGCGGTCAGCGATGCCGATGCCCATCGCGTCGCCATGGCCATCGCCAATTCGCCGCTGGTCAAGACCGCCATCGCCGGCGAGGATGCGAACTGGGGCCGCGTGGTCATGGCCGTCGGCAAGTCCGGGGCCGAGGCCGACCGCGACCGGCTGACCATCCGCTTCGGCGACATGGTGCTGGCCGAGAACGGCTGGCGCGCGCCGGGCTATGACGAAGCCGCTGCCAGCGCCTATATGAAGCGCGACCATCTGGTGATCGGCGTCGACCTGGGGCTGGGCAGGGGCAGGCGCACGGTCTGGACCTGCGACCTGACGCATGGCTATATCGACATCAACGCCGATTACCGCTCATGAAGATGGTGCTTGTCGCGGCCGTCGCGCTGATCGACGCGGACGGCCGCGTGCTTCTGGCGCAGCGCCCCGAGGGCAAGTCCCTCGCGGGCCTGTGGGAGTTTCCCGGCGGCAAGGTCGAGCCGGGCGAGACCCCCGAGGCCGCGCTGATCCGCGAGCTGCACGAGGAACTGGGCATTGAGACCTGGCATTCCTGCCTGGCGCCGCTGACCTTCGCCAGCCACGCCTATGACGATTTCCACCTGCTGATGCCGCTGTTCGCCTGCCGGCGCTGGCAGGGCGTGCCGATGCCCCGGGAAGGGCAGAATCTGGCCTGGGCCCGGGCCCGGGAATTGGACAAATATCCGATGCCGCCGGCAGACCTGCCGCTGCTGCCCATCCTGCGCGACTGGCTATGAGACATATCCGTCACGCCGGGCGCGGCATCATCATCATTTTGCCGTAGCTTTGGACATTCTTAGTTAACATTTAACGATTTTGCGACAATTCTGAAATCCTGTAGGAGGAGGAGATCGGACATGATTCGCACGATCACGATCGGCAGCTGTATTTCTGTCCAAGGTATCTTTGAACGGCAGCAGGCGAACGGGAACATCGTGGTCCGAGTAGGCAGCAAAACCTATGAGGGCAAGCCCGTCCTGTCCTGACGCAGCAGAAACGTGCCCATGCTTACGGAAACGGGGTCCTTCGGGGTCCCGTTTCTTCTTGCCGGACCATGGGCCGCGCGCCACCGGCGCGAGCATTCGGCGAATGGAAAGCGGCCAGGCGGCCGAGGCTTCCAGGGGCCCGGCAGCGGCGCCCATGCCGGCGGGGCAGGGGCGTCTTTTACAGTTCTGTAAAGGAATCGCCGGGCGCCGGACATGGAAAGGGCGGACCTGCAGGCCCGCCCCTCATGCCATTCGGTTCCCGGATCACAGCTGGCGCTGCACTTCCTCGCGCTCGAAGATCTCGATGACGTCGCCCTTGCGGATGTCGTCGTAGTTCTCGAAGGCCATGCCGCATTCCTGGCCGGACTGCACTTCCTTGACCTCGTCCTTGAAGCGCTTGAGCGTCTTCAGCGTGCCTTCGTGGATCACCACGTTGTCGCGCAGCAGGCGCACGCCGGCCGAGCGCCGCGCCACGCCCTCGGTCACCAGGCAGCCGGCGACATTGCCGACGCCCGAGACGCGGAAGACTTCCTTGATCTCGGCATAGCCGATGAAGTTCTCGCGCACCTCGGCGGAAAGCAGGCCCGAGGCCGCCGCCTTGATGTCGTCCACCAGGTCGTAGATGATCGAGTAATAGCGGATCTCGACGCCCTTCTGGTTCGCGGCGTTCCGCGCCGGAGCATTGGCCCGGACGTTGAAGCCGATGACCGGCGCCTGGCTGGCCTCGGCCAGGCCGACATCCGATTCGGTGATCGCGCCGACGCCGTAATGTAGCACGCGGACGCGCACCTCGTCGTTGCCGATCTTTTCCAGCGCCTGGACGATCGCCTCGGCCGAGCCCTGCACGTCGGCCTTGATGACCACTGGCAGCTCGGCGACGTTCTCGTCGGCCTTGGCCTTGGCCAGCATCTGGTCCAGCGTGATCGCGGCACCGGCGGCGGCGCGTTTGTCCTTGGCGGCCTGGATGCGGTAATCCGCGATCTCGCGCGCCTGCGCCTCGGTCTCGACCACGTTCAGCACGTCGCCGGCCTCGGGCGTGCCGTTCAGGCCCAGCACCTCGACCGGGACCGAGGGGCCGGCGGCGTCGATGCGGTCGCCCTTATCGTTGATCAGGGCGCGGACCTTGCCCCACTGTTCGCCGACGACAAAGATGTCGCCGCGCTTCAGCGTGCCGTTCTGCACCAGAACCGTCGCGACCGGGCCGCGGCCCACGTCCAGCTTGGCCTCGATCACCGCGCCCGAAGCCGGGCGGTCGGGATTGGCCTTCAGCTCCAGGATCTCGGCCTGCAGGGCGATGGCCTCAAGCAGCGCGTCCAGGCCCTGGCCGGTCTTGGCCGAGACCTCGACATCCTGCACGTCGCCCGACATCGCCTCGACGACGACCTCGTGCTGCAGCAGGTCGGTGCGGACCTTCTGCGGATTGGCATCCGGCTTGTCGATCTTGTTGATCGCCACGATCATCGGCACCTTGGCGGCCTTGGCGTGGTTGATCGCCTCGACCGTCTGCGGCATCACCGCGTCATCGGCCGCGACCACCAGAACGACGATATCCGTCACCTGCGCGCCGCGGGCCCGCATCGAGGTGAAGGCCGCGTGGCCGGGCGTGTCGAGGAAGGTCAGCACCGCCCCGTTCGACGCCTTCACCTGATAGGCGCCGATATGCTGGGTGATGCCGCCGGCCTCGCCCGCCACGACATTGGCGTGGCGGATGGCGTCCAGCAGCGAGGTCTTGCCGTGGTCGACATGGCCCATGATGGTGATGATCGGCGCGCGCGGCTTCAGATCCTCGGGCTTGTCCTCGACCTGGTCGATGACCTGCTCGACGTCGGCATCCGAGACCCGGACAGCGCGGTGGCCGAATTCGTCGATCACCAGCTCGGCGGTGTCGGCATCGACCGCCTGGTTGGCGGTGACCATCATGCCCATGCGCATCAGCGACTTGATGACATCGGGGGTGCGCTCGGCCATGCGGTTCGCCAGTTCGGACACCAGGATGGTTTCCGGCAACTGCACGTCGCGCACCTGCTTTTCGGCGCGCTGGCTGCCGCCCATGGCCTTCTGCCGGGCTTTTTCCTGCTTGCGCTTCATCGCGGCCAGCGAACGCTGCCGCCCGCCCTCGCCGTCCAGCGCCTGGCTCAGCGACAGCTTGCCGGTGCGGCGGCTGTCGTCGCGGCTCTTGTTGCGGCTGTCGCGGTCGTCGGCCGGGCCGCGGGTGTCGCGGTCGCGGTCGGTCTTGCGCGGCGTGGTGGCGCTGACGCCCTTGGTCTCGGCGCGCGCTGCGGCGGCTTCGGCGGCGGCGCGGTCGGCCGGGGTGGCCGGGCGCGCATCCGCCTTGGGCTTGGCGATCTCGGCCTTCTTCTTCTCGCGCAGCTCGGCTTCGCGGGCGCGGCGCTCGTCCTCCTCGGCCTTCAGCCGCAGGGCTTCCTCGCGCTCGCGCTCCTCGCGCTCCTTGGCTTCCAGCTCAAGGCGGCGGCGTTCGCGTTCTTCCTCGCGGGCCTTTTCCTCGGCGACGCGCTGCGCGGCTTCCTCGACCTCGCGGGCCTTGGCGGCGCGCAGGGCGGCCATGCGCCGCTCCATCTCGGCATCCGAGATGCCGGCGGGACGCTTCGACGGGTCGCCCGACACGGCCGAGGGCGAGCCGGAGCGTCCGCCGCCGGCCGCCGCGCCGGTCTTGCCGGGCACGACCACGCGCTTGCGCTTGGTCTCCACGACCACGTTATGGGTCCGGCCGTGGCTGAAGCTTTGCTTCACATGGCCCGAACGGCCGCCACCAAGACCCAGGGGTTTCTTTCCGTCAGTATCGCTCATCCGATCTTCATTCCTTCCCGGCAGCCGCATTGCCGCCGTCATGCTCGCGCAGACCCGTCAGTCTGCTCGCGTCCCTGATCAATTTGTCGGTCAGGCCCCCCGGCGCAAGCGCGCTGTGTATGACATGATCGCGCCCAAAGGACAAACCCAATTCTGATGCGGTCATGCAGCCGAACCACCGGCCCCCGGGCGGGGTCCAGAGCTTGCCTTTGCCGCGTTCCGATCCGTCGCTGGCCTGCAGAAGCACCTTGGCCTTGCCGGCGGCCAGCCAGTCCTTGACCTTTTCGAAGCCGGCGACCGCCAGCCCGGCCTTGCGCGCCAGCGACAGCGTGTCCGTCACCCGCCGCGCCAGCCCGGATTCGATCATCGCCAGCAGCTCGGGCGGGGCGGTCACCCGCGCCCTGGCGCCTCGCGAAAACAAGCCCTTGGCGGCCGCCTTGTCCAGCGCCTGCCGGTCGGCCACCACCCAGAAGCCGCGTCCGGGCAGCTTCTCGCCCAGATCCGGCACCACCTCGCCATCGGGGCCCGCGACAAAGCGGATCAGCCCAGCCTTCGGCTGGACCTCGCCCGTGACGATGCAGCGCCGTTCGGGCGTCTCGCGGTCCTTGATACGGCCCCCGCGTGTCATCCGGCTCCCGGGGCGTTACACCCCGGCCTCCTGTTCGTCGCCGGCCTCGGCCTCGCCGGCCGATTCGAGCTCGGTCGGATCGACCCAGCCCAGCATGACCCGGGCGGTCATCACCAGGTTCTGCGCCTCTTCAAGCGAGACGTCGAAGGGTTCCAGGATGCCGTCATCCTTGACGCGCTGGCCGTTCTGCGTGGTCCAGCCGCCGGCCAGTTCCCAGTCGGCACAAGTGGCGAAATCCTCCAGCGTCTTGACGCCGTCCTTGGCCAGCGCCTCGACCATCTGCGGGGTCAGGCCCTCGAACTCGATCAGGCTGTCCTCGACGCCAAGGGCGCGGGCATTCTCCAGCGCGGCCTTGTTCGCGGCTTCCAGATGCTCGCGGGCGCGGGTCTGCAGCTCTTCGGCGGTGCCTTCGTCCACGCCCTCGATGGACAGAAGCTCGTCCAGATCGACATAGGCCACTTCTTCGAGGTTGGTGAAGCCCTCGGCGACCAGCAGCTGGGCGAAGAACTCGTCCAGGTCCAGCGTGTCCATGAACAGCTTGGTGCGGGCGTTGAATTCGGCCTGGCGGCGCTTCGACTCTTCCTCTTCGGTGAGGATGTCGATGTCGAGGCCCGTCAGCTGGCTTGCCAGCCGCACGTTCTGGCCGCGCCGGCCGATGGCCAGCGACAGCTGCTCGTCCGGCACCACCACCTCGATGCGGGTGGCGTCCTCGTCGAAGACGACCTTCGCCACCTCGGCCGGCTGCAGCGCGTTCACGAGGAAGGTCGCCTGATCCTCGGACCACGGGATGATGTCGATCTTTTCGCCCTGCAGCTCGCCCACCACGGCCTGCACGCGACTGCCGCGCATGCCGACGCAGGCGCCGACCGGGTCGATCGAGTTGTCGTAGCTGATCACGGCGATCTTGGCGCGCGAGCCCGGGTCGCGGGCCACGGCCTTGATCTCGATGACGCCGTCATAGATTTCCGGCACTTCCATCTTGAACAGCTCGGCCATGAACTGCGGATCGGTGCGCGACAGGAAGATCTGCGGGCCGCGGGCCTCGCGGCGCACGTCCTTGACATAGGCGCGGATGCGGTCGTTCGGGCGATAGCTTTCGCGGCCGATCTTCTCGTTGCGGCGCAGGATGGCCTCGCCCCGGCCGACGTCCACGATGATGTTGCCGTATTCCTCGCGCTTGACGACACCGTTGATGATGGTGCCGGCGCGGTCCTTGAATTCCTCGTATTGGCGGTCGCGCTCGGCCTCGCGGACGCGCTGCAGGATCACCTGCTTGGCCGATTGCGCGGCGATGCGGCCCAGGTCGACCGGCGGCACCTGCTCCTGGAACACGTCGCCCGGCTGCGGCTTGCCCGAGAAATCGGTCAGCAGCTGGCCGTCGCGCAGCCAATGGGCGCGGCCGTCCTTCGAGGGCTCGAAATAGGCGCGGGCCTGGTCGGCGGTGAATTGCGCCTGGTAGTTCTCGACCGCGTCATCCTCGACCACGGTGCGGGCGCGGGTGAAGGTGGCATTGCCGGTCTTGCGGTCGATATGGACGCGAATGTCCATTTCCGAGCCGTAGCGCGACTTCGCGGCGCGGGCCAGGCTGTCCTCCATCGCCTCGATCACCAGATCGGGGTCGATCATCTTTTCCCGTGCAACGGCCTCGGCGGTTTGCAGCAGTTCAAGCTGGTTGGCAGAGGTGATGGCCATTCCTCACTCCTTCGCGGCGGCGTTGTTTTCGCCGGCTTCCGTTTCGATCTCGTCAAAGGCGGTCTCGTCCAGATTGTCGATCTGCACGCCCGCGTCCTTTTTCTGTCGCAGCATCTCGGCGATCAGCTCGTCGGTCAGGACCAGCTTCGCATCGGAAAGCCAGTCGAAGTTCAGCCCGATGGTCTGGACCTCGCCGCCTTCCTCGATGTTCAGCAGCACCTCGTCGCCGCCCTCGCCCTTCTCGACGCCCGCCAGCACGCCCTTGAACCGCTTGCGGCCGTCGATGGGCTGGTTGGTCTCCAGCCGCGCCTCATAGCCCTCGAAGGTCTCGAAATCCTTCAGCCGGGTCAGCGGCCGGTCGATGCCGGGGCTGGAGACCTCCAGATGATAGGCGTCCTCCAGCGGGTCCTCGACATCGAGGATCGCGCTGACGGCGGTCGAGATATCGGCGCAGTCGTCGACATTGATGCCGCCTTCCGGCCGGTCGGCCATGATCTGCAGCGTGGCGGTCTTGCCGCCCTGCAGGCGGATGCGCACCAGCTCGAAACCCAGATCCTCGATGACCGGGGCGATGATCTCGGCCAGGCGCCGGTCGATGGCGGTCTTGGCGATGAGGTCGGTCATTCGTGATACCCCAAATACAAAAAACGGGCCGAGGCGGCCCGTGCGTCTTCCCGGTGGGCAGGGTGTGGACGCCTGCGCCGCTGTTGAGCCGCATATAGGGCGCGGCGCGCGGGATTGCAAGGAAAACCGGCGGGGCCCTCATCGCGGCGCCGGATTGTCCCGCCAGATGCGGAAATTCAGCGCCCCGGCCAGGGTCAGCCAGGCCAGATAGGGCAGCAGAAGCACGCCGGCCAGCAGGTCCAGCCGGAAGGCCGCGACCAGCAGCGCCGCGACCACCAGCCACAGGATCGCCAGCACCGCCATGGCCGCGCCCGGCCGGCGCGCGCCGAAGAACACCGGCGTCCACAGGGTATTCAGCGCGATCTGTGCCGCCCACAGCGCCAGAGCGGGCCCGGCGCCGGGCAGGCCGGCCAGCCGCGCGCCCACCCAGGCCAGCAGCAGGTAAAGCGTGGTCCAGGCCACCGGAAACGCCCAGCGGGGCGGAGTGAAATCCGGCTTGCGCAGCCCGTCATACCAGCCGCCGGGCGGGAAGATCAGGCCGGTCGCGGCCGCCGCGCCGCAAGCGATCAGGAAGAACAGGAACGTCACGCCGCACCCCGCCCAAAAAGGCGGCGCGCCCTATCGCGCCGCATCCCGGAAACAATCCATCACCCGCACCAGTTCCGCAGCGATTCGCGGTTCGCTCAGCGCATGGCCCGAGGCGGGGACCAGCCGCAGGTCGGCCTTGGCCCAGCCCTCGGCCAGCTCCCAGGCGGTGCGGGGCGGGCAGACCATGTCGTAGCGGCCCTGCACGATCACGGCCGGGATGTGCTCGATGCGGTGGCGGTCGCGCAGAAGCTGGCCCTCGGCCAGGAAGCAGTCATGGGCGAAATAGTGATTCTCCAGACGGGCAAAGGTGCGGGCATAGTCGGGCGGCGCATGGCCCGGCCCGTTGATCTCCAGCCCCGCCAGGGCGTTTTCCCAGACCAGCCAGGGCAGGGCATAGCGGATCTCCCGTCCGCGGTCGCCGCTGAACAGCCGCCGGTGATAGGCGGCGATCATGTCGTCGCGTTCGGCCTCGGGAATCGGCGCCTGGAATTCGGCCCAGCGGTCGGGAAAGAAGCGCGCGACGCCGCCGCCATAGAACCAGTCCAGCTCGGCCCGCCGGCCCAGGAACACGCCGCGCAGCACCAGCGCCACCACCGGGTCGGGATGCGCCTGGGCATAGGCCAGCGCCAGCGTGGCGCCCCAGCTGCCGCCGAACAGGATGGCGCGCTCGATCCCCAGCTCGCGGCGGATCACCTCGATATCGGCGATCAGGTGCTGGGTGGTGTTCGCCGCCACCGCGGCATGGGGCAGCGAGCGGCCGCAGCCGCGCTGGTCGAACAGCACCGCGCGGTAATGCGCCGGGTCGAAGAAGCGCCGCATGAAGGGGCTGCACCCCCCTCCGGGTCCGCCATGCAGGACGATCACCGGCACGCCGTCGGGATTGCCGCTCTGCTCGACATGCAGCATGTGGCCGTCGCCGACCACGATCATCCGGCGGTCGAAGGGCTCGACCATCGGATGCAGCCTGCCATGCGACGGCGTGCCGCCGATTTGCCCTGCCAATCTGTCCATGGCACCACTATATAGCGCCTCGCGCGCGCCCGCCACATGAAGGACGGCCAGATGACCGAAAGACCAGCCCCCGCCAGCCCGGCCCCCAGCAGCATCGACCCGGCCGAGGTCGCCAAGTTCCAGGCCATGGCGCGGGAATGGTGGGATCCGAACGGCAAGTTCAAGCCGCTGCACATGCTGAACCCGACGCGGCTGGACTATGTCACCGCCCAGGTCGCGGCGCAGTTCGGCCGCGACCTGGCCGCGCCCCGGCCCTTCGAGGGGCTGACGCTGCTCGACATCGGCTGCGGCGGCGGGCTGATGGCCGAGCCGATGGCCCGGCTGGGCGCAACCGTGACCGGCGCCGACGCGGCCGAGGGCAACATCGCCATTGCCGGCCTGCATGCCGCGGAACAGGGCCTTGCCATCGACTACCGCGCCACCACGGCCGAGGCGCTGGCGGCCGAGGGGCGCCGCTTCGACGTGGTCATGGCGCTGGAGATCGTCGAGCACGTCGCCGACCCGGCGCAGTTCATCGCCACCTGCCGCGACCTGGTGGCGCCGGGCGGCATGCTGATCGCCTCGACGCTGAACCGCACGGCGCGCAGCTTCGCCGCCGCCATCGTCGGGGCGGAATGGGTCATGCGCTGGCTGCCCAAGGGGACGCATGACTGGCGCCGCTTCATCACCCCGGACGAGCTGGCGCGGATGACCGAGGCGGCGGGGCTGCGCGTCGTCGACCGCTGCGGCATGGTCTTCAACCCGCTGGGCTGGAGCTGGTCGCTGTCGCATCGCGACCTGTCGGTCAATTACGCGATGACCGCCCTGCGCGACGCCTAAGCTTCTTCGTTCCGCAAATACCCGACCGCCACGGAGCGGCGGGGCGGGCCACAGCCGGCTTTCACCGTTTCCCAAATACTCGGGCGACCGGCGCCCCTCAGCGCCCGCCGCGCGATTCGTGACGCAACGTCTCTTCCAGCTGCTTGCGCAGCATGCGCAGCACCGGCAGCGCCGCGCGCACCCGGTCGGCGCCGACATCGCGCACCACATCGGCGATTCGCGGCATGAAGGCCGCCAGCGCCGCGTCCCGCGCCGCCCGGCCCGCCGGGCTGATCGCCACGAACTTGCGCCGCGCGTCGTCCCAGTCCGGGCGGATATGGATATGCCCGGCCCATTCCAGCCGCGACAGCGTGTTGGTCATCGCCCCGCGGGTGACATGGAAGGCCTCGGCCAGCTCGGCGGGCGTGCGCTCGACATTCAGATGCGCCAGCAGGTTCAGCACCGAGAAATGCGAGATCTGCATGCCCTTGGGCAGCGCCTTGCCGATCAGGTCGCGCGCCAGCTGGTCGGCGATGAACACCTCGGAAAACAGGCTGGCCGCAAGGGCATCGGCCGAGATGTCGGCATGCCCTGCCGGGTTGTCATGGGTCTTGTCGATCATGGGGTCTTGTCGGTCATGGGCCGGCGAAGTCTCGGTCATGCGTGAGCGATGGGATGCGGGACCGTGCCCCGAGAACGGCCTCGCGGTCAAGCGTGACGAAGGTGACGCCGGGCTCGCTGCCGCCGTCGGCCAGCACCTCGCCCCAGGGACCGACCGCAAGGGAATGGCCATGGCTGCGGCGGACCCGGCGCCCGGGGTCGAAATGCGTCGCATGGCTGCCGCATTGCGCCGGGGCCAGCACGAAGCAGCCGGTCTCGATGGCGCGGGCGCGCAACAGCACCTCCCAATGCGCGGCGCCGGTGGTGTCGTTGAAGGCGGCGGGGACGGTCAGCACCTCGGCCCCGGCCTTGGCCAGCGCCCGGTAGAGCTGCGGAAAGCGCAGGTCGTAGCAGACCGTCATGCCGACCGGCAGCGGCCCTTCGGCCAGCACGGCCTGGCGGCCGGGGCGGAAGGCCGCGGATTCGCGATAGGATTCGCTGTCCGACACCGTCACGTCGAACATGTGCAGCTTGTCGTAGCGCGCGCGGATCGCGCCGTCCGGCGCGATCAGGAAGCTGCGATTGGCAAAGCGCGTCTCGGCCGGATCGCCGGTCTTCAGCGACAGCGAGCCGATCAGCAGCCAGATCCCCAGGTCGCGCGCATCCTCGCGCAGGGCGGCCAGGGTCGGGTCCTCGGCCTCGACATGCAGGATGCGCTCCTGCAATTCGCGGCCGGCGCCCAGCAGGTTGGTGGCCTCGGGGGTCAGCACCCAGCCGGCGCCGCCCTGCGCCGCCTCGCGGACCAGGGCCCGCGTGACCGGCAGGTTGCGCGCCGGATCGTCCGAGACGCTGAGCTGCACCAGCGCCGCCCGCAGCGCCTCGCTCATGCCGTCAGGCCCAGCAGCCCGTCGAGCTTGCCCTGATAGTCCAGCGCATGCAGGTCGTCGCTGCCGCCGACATGGCGGCCGTCGATGAAGATCTGCGGCACGGTGCGCCGGCCGCCGGCGCGCTGGGTCATGGCGCCGCGCAGCTGCGGATCGCGGCTGACATCGGTTTCCTCATAGGCGACGCCCTTCTTGCGCAGCAGCGATTTGGCGGCAATGCAATAGGGGCAGGTGGGGGTGGTATAGATCTCGACCTTGGCCATAAGCGCGTCCCGGCAGTCATTGTTCGGCCCTTATCTATGCATCCTTGACCGCCCGCGCCAGAACCACCACCGAGATCGGCCCGGCCCCGGCGGTCCGCAGCGCCTCGGCCGCCGCCGCCATGGTCGCCCCCGAGGCCATCACGTCGTCGACCAGCAGCACCGCGCGGCCCTGCAGGCGCGAAGCCATGCGCGCCGGCACGGCGATGGCGCCCGCGACATTCGCGAACCGGTCGCCGACGCTGCCGTGGTCCTGCATCGGCGTGTGCCGCAGCCGCCGCAGGCCCCCGGGCAGATGCGCCAGCCCATGCGCCCGCGCCACGTGCCGGGCCAGCATCTCGGCCTGGTTGTATTTCCGCCGCAGCAGCCGGCGCAGATGCACCGGCACCGGCACCACCACCATGCCCGGGCGCAGCAGCGGCTGAGCCGCCCGCGCCACCCAGTCCCCCAGCGCGGGCGCCAGGTCCAGCCGGTCGCCATGTTTCAGCATCAGCGCCAGCTGGCGTCCGGTGCCGCGATAGGCCAGCGCCGCGCGGCCGCGCAGCCAGGGCCGCTGGATGCGCAGGCAGTCGTCGCAGACCAGCAGCCCCGCCGCCTCATCGGCCGCATCCTCCAGCCCGTCGCCGGGCAGCGGCACCCCGCAGCGCCCGCAGCAGGTGCCCTGGATGAATTCCGCCTCGCGCCAGCAGGCGGGGCAAAGCCCGCCCTCCTCGGCCACCGGCGCGCCGCAACACAGGCATTGCGGCGGGTAGACCAACCGCAATGCGCCTTTCATCAGGCCGCGAAGCCCCCTATGTTCTGCCCCCATGATGCCCGACCGTTCCACCCCCGTTCCCAGCCTTACCGACCGCGGCGCGCTCGAGCGGAACCGCCGCCGCGCCCTGCGCCTTGGGCCGGTGGATTTCCTGCATCGAATTGTCGCCGACGAGATCCAGGATAGGCTGGCGGAGGTTAACAGAAGGTTTAGCGACGTCGCCGTGGTGACCGGCCTGCCGGAGTTCTGGCGCGAGGCCATGCCCGGCGCGAAGATCGTCGCCGACGCGCCCCAGCTGGACCTGCAACCCGGCGCGCATGACCTGGTGATCCACGCCATGGCGCTGCACTGGGCCGAGGACCCGGTCGGCCAGCTTGCGCAGGCCGCCCGCGCGCTGCGCCCCGACGGCCTGCTGATCGCCGCCTGTCCCGGCGGGCGCAGCCTCTCCGAGCTGCGCGAGGCGCTGACCCGCGCCGAGGCCGAGGTCGCCGGCGGCCTGTCGCCCCGCGTCCTGCCCATGGGCGAGATCCGCGACCTGGGCGGGCTGCTGCCGCGCGCCGGGCTGGCGCTGCCGGTCGCCGACCAGATCACCCAGTTCGCCAGCTATCGCAGCCTGTTCCATCTGGCCCGCGACCTGCGCGCCATGGGCGAGGGCAACGCGCTGGCTGGCCGGCTGCGCCGCCCGACGCGACGAGATGTCCTGTTGCGCGCCGCCGCGCTTTATGCCGAAACCCATCCCGACCCGCAGGACGGCACGCGCATCCGGGCGACCTTCGACCTGGTCTTCCTGACCGGATGGGCGCCCGATGCCAGCCAGCAGAAACCGCTTCGCCCGGGCTCGGCCAGGATGCCGCTTGCCGAAGCCCTGGCCCACACGAGAAAGCCCGAATGACCCTTGCCGCGCACGCCCCCGCCAGCCACCCTCCGATTCCCGCCCGCAAGATCGGCGTGCTGATCGCCAATCTGGGCACGCCCGACGCGACCGATTACTGGTCGATGCGGCGCTATCTGTCCGAGTTCCTGTCGGACAAGCGGGTGATCGACTACCCGGCCTGGAAATGGCAGCCGCTGCTGCAGACCGTCATCCTGACCAAGCGGCCCTTCACCTCGGGGGCGAACTACAAGACCATCTGGAACAACGAGGCGAATGAAAGCCCGCTGATGACCATCACCAAGGAACAGGTGGCGGCGCTGCGGGACCGGGTGGCGGCGCTGTGGGGCGACCGGGTGATGGTCGATTTCTGCATGCGCTACGGCAATCCCTCGACCCCCGACGTGGTCGAACGCATGGTCAAGGCGGGCTGCGACCGCATCCTGTTCTTCCCGCTTTATCCGCAATATGCGGGGGCGACGACGGCGACGGCGAACGACCAGTTCTTCCGGGCGCTGATGGCGCAGAAATGGCAGCCGGCCTCGCGCACCGTGCCGCCCTATTTCGACCGGCCGGACTATATCGCGGCGCTGGCCGGCTCGGTCGAGCGTGCCTTGGGCGGCCGCCAGCCCCGCAAGCTGGTCGCCAGCTATCACGGCATGCCGAAACGCTATCTGCTGGAGGGCGACCCCTATCATTGCCAGTGCCAGAAGACCTCGCGCCTGCTGCGCGAGCGGCTGGGCTGGGACGAGGGCGTGATCGACACCACCTTCCAGTCGGTCTTCGGCACCGAGGAATGGCTGCGCCCCTATACGGTCGAGCATGTGGCCGAGCTGGCGCGGCAGGGCATCACCGAGATCGCGGTGATCTCGCCGGCGTTTTCCGCCGATTGCATCGAGACGCTGGAAGAGATCCAGGGCGAGATCCGCGAGGCCTTCATCCATGCCGGCGGCAAGGAGTTCACCTATATCCCCTGCCTGAACGCCGAGCCCGCGCATATCGACGTGCTGACCGCGGTGATCGGCGAGAACCTGGCGGGGTGGGTCTGAGGGCCCGCGCTGCCGCTGACGCCGATTGGGGGCAGGCCGCCACGGTTCGTCTATGTTACGGGGTTGTTCCAAAGCCGCCCGTTTCCTGGATTGGGGGGCGTGAGCAGCGACGATCCCCTGCTGCCTGTGGAGACTGGATGTCAGAGCTTGTGTGACAAGGCTCTCTGAATCTCGGAGAGCCGCGTGAACCCAAAGCCGCCGGGTGCATGTGCGCTCGGGGTGTCTTTCACGTCCGTCATGCGAGACTTCCATGAACATCTCACGAAATGAACAACGTGCGCTGCACGTCCTGGCCCTTGGCGGCCGTATCCTGCACGAGCGCGTCGACAGCGCCAAGATCACCTCCGTGACATGCGTCACGCGCGAGGGGATGATCCTTGCCGGCTTCGATTTGGCCGTCTTCAACCGATTGCGGCGGAAAGGGCTGATCGAATCCCGGTCAGGCAGCCCGTATCGGATCTCGAAACGCGGCCGCTCCTCCGTTCGCGCAGCTCGACAATCAGGGGGCCTGACATGCTGATCCGCAATGAAACCGCCGGTGACATCCCGGCGATCAGCCGGCTTGTCGCCGAAGCCATGGATGCTTGCGCAATCCACTGGAACCGAGGCCGGCCTCGTCGCGGCGCTGCGGGCGGAGGGGCGGCTTTCCCTCTCGCTTGTGGCCGAGGACGAGGGTGAGGTGATCGGCTACCTGGGCGCTTCGGCGGCACGGATCGGCACGCAGGACGGCTGCGGCCTGATCGGCCCGCTTGCCGTTTTGCCGTCAATGGCACAGGCCCTCCGCCGGTTGCGGGCCACCGGCCGCGGCGCGGCGCTGGTGGGCGATCCCGCCTATCATGGCCGGTTCGGTTTCCGGGCCTTCCCTGGCCTGGGCGCAGCTGGCTGCCCGGGGTGGTTCTGGCCCTGCCCTTCGGCGGCACCGAGCCTTGCGAAGAACTGATCCGTCATCCGGCATTCGGTCTGGGTCCGGAGGCGTGATCAAAGGTCGGGCCGCATCCTCCGGCGGTGCGGCCCGAGCCTTGGCTGATCCAGGCGGTCGAAACGAAAAAGGGGCCTTGCGGCCCCTTGCTGTCGTTCCTGTCCCGGCCAGGTCAGATCAGCAGCACCTGGGTGCCGATCTTGGTCAGGTCGTAGAGCTGCTTGATATGCTCGTTGTAAAGGCCGATGCAGCCGTTCGAGGACTTGCGGCCGATCTTGCGCGTGTCATGCGTGCCGTGGATGCGGTAATACTGCCAGCTCAGCCACAGCGCATGGGTGCCCAGCGGGTTGTCCGGCCCCGGCGGCACGAAATCCGGCCATTCGGGGTTGCGCTTCTTCATCTCGGGGGTGGGCGCCCAGCTCGGGCCCTCGACCTTCTTGATGATCTCGGTGCGGCCGGTGCGGGTCAGGTCGGGGCTGACCGGGACCGAGGTCGGGAACAGCTTGTAGACCGTCTGGTCCTCGGACCAGTAATGCAGCGCGCGCGAGGTCAGGTCCACGAGGATGGCGCCGTTGGTCAGGGTGCTGAAATAGGGCTGCCAGTCCTGCATGCGGAAGCTGGAGATGTTGCGGCGCGAATCCTGCCCGGCGTCGTATTGCACCATGCCCGCATCCGGGGTGGCGCCGCCCGCCGTGCCCTGCAGCGGCTGGCCGGTATAGGGGTCGAAGGACTGCGCGATGGCCGGCGCCGCCAGCCCTGCCGCGCCCATCGCCACCGAGGCGGTCAGAAATTTCCGGCGCGAGACCGGATTTTTCGGCGTGATCATGTGTCGCTCCTGATATGTGACGGACCGCTTGCGGCGGCCTTCTCTGCCCGAATTTGCGAAAGAGGTCTGCTGATGCGCGGATTTACGCCCGCGCCGGACACCTTGCAATTCAAACAAGCGTCATTGTCGCAACAGAGTCGCAGCCTGTGGCCCTCACGCAATCTTGGGTTTGAAGCGGGCCCCGGGCTTTTGTATGGCTGGCGCAAAATATCCTTTCGGGACAGGACATCATGCTGAAACTCTCCACCCTGGCGCTCGTGTCGGTTCTGGCCCTTGCGGCCTGCCAGCAGCCGCAGCAGCAACTCGGCCCCGATGGCCAGCCGCTGCCGGTCGCCTACAAGATCACGCCGCGCGAAGAGGCGCAGATCCCCGGCCGGATCGCCGGCCAGATCAATGCGCTGCGCGCCAATATCGCGGCGCCCGGCGTGGTGCAGAACCCGATGCTGGACGCGGCGGCCAAGGTGCATGCCCGCGACATGGCGGCGCAGAACCGCGCCTGGCATTTCGGCTCGGACGGCTCGTCGCCGCTGGATCGGGTGCGGCGCCAAGGCTACATGGGCCATCTGGTCGGCGAGAACATCTCGGAAACCTATGAGAACGAGATCACCACGCTGAATGCCTGGATGCAGAATCGCGACACGCGCGACGTGATCATGGATCCGCGCGCCGCGGAATTCGGCGTCGGCTGGTATCAGGAGCCGTCGGGCAAGATCTGGTGGGTGCTGATCACCGGCGGCGGGGCGGGTGCGCCGACGGCCATGGCGGGCGGCTTTGCGCCGGGCGCCGGCATCTGATCCGGCAGCGCGGCCCCGAGGCGGGCCGCGCCTTTCGCTTGCCGACCCGCAAAGCGGGCAGGCGGTATCGGTCCGGTCCCGGAAGTCTGGGTGGCTGCGACCCGGATTGCGGCAGGCGGCAAGGGGCAATGCTCTGTCGCCCGGCGCGTCTGGATGGCAAGGCAGGCACCGCCGGACAGGACAGGCATCCCCATCCCGGGCTTTCCTGCTGCGGCGGCCGGCGGCCGCAAGGCCCTGCAAGGCTGCAGGGCGGAGAACAGGCCGTCAGCCGGCCTGCGAGCTTCCTGAAAGCCAAGGCCCCGCGACGCTGCGCGGAGCCTTTGTCGTTCCAGGCACCAGCCTGAGCGCCAGCGGCGCCTAGGGGTAGATGAAGATCGGCACGCCCGGCCGCAGCATGGTGAAGATCTCCTCGATCTCCTCGTCGGTGACGGCGATGCAGCCGGCGGTCCAGTCCGGGCGGTTCAGCGCCTTGCCCTCGGGGCCCAGGCCATGGATGAAGATGTCGCCGCCCGGCCGCAGTCCCATGGCTGCCGCATTGGCCACGTCCTGCGCCGAAGGATAGGAGATCCCGACCGACAGGTGGTAGCGGCTGCGCGGATTGAAGCGGTCGACGAAATACAGGCCCTCGGGCGTGCGGCCGTCGCCTTCGAACCGCTTGGGTCCGACCGGCTGGTTGCCGAGATGGATCTTGTAGCTTTTGACGACTTCCTTGCCGCTGACCAGATACATCTTGCGATCGGCCTTCTTGACCACGATCTGCGTGATCGGCGGACCCTGATAGGTCTTGCTGGGTTGCAGGCTGTCGCCACCGCCGCAGCTTGCCACAACGGCAACCGCGACAACCGCGAAAAATGCGCGAATTGCCCGAATCATCACTGCCCTCTATGTGCGCTATGCGCTTCGTTTTGTTATGAAATACCACAGAGATTAAGATTTCGCTAGCGCCGGCGGAATTCCGCCGCGGTCTCGACATGCGGCGACCAGCGGAACTGATCGACCACGAAGAGCCGCGTCAGCGCCAGCCCGCCCTCGGCGAGAATCCGCGCATCGCGGGCGAAAGTGACGGGATCGCAGCTGACCCAGGCGAGCCTGCCCACCCCGGAACGGGCCAGCTCGCGCGCCTGCGCCTCGGCCCCGGCGCGCGGCGGGTCGATCACGATTGCGTCATAGACCAGCTCGTCGGGCAGCAGCGGCCGGCGGGCAAGGTCGCGAATCTCGGTCGTGATTCGGCGCAGGCCGGGGCTGCGGCGGGCGGCGGCGTCCAGCGCCTGCAGCGGCGCGGCAAGGCCCTCGACGGCATGGACCTCGGCCGCCTCGGCCAGGGGCAGGGTGAAGGTGCCGCAGCCGGCGAACAGGTCCAGCACCCGGCCGGCGCCGCGCAGCATGTCGCGCAGGGCGGCCAGCAGCGCCGCCTCGCCCTCGGCGGTGGCCTGCAGGAAACCGCCCGGCGGTGGCACGACCTGCGCCCGCCCCATCGGCAGCGCCGGCGGGCGGCGGGTAATGCTTTGGCCGTCCCAGCTGAGCCGCGCCAGGTCGCCCTGGTCGGCCAGCGCCGACAGGGTCTGGAACAGCCCCGGCTCCATCGGCTTGCCGCCGGTCACCGCCACGTCCAGCCCGGCCGGCGTGTCGGTCACGGTCAGCGACAGCTCGCCCGCGCGCGAGGCGCCGGCGGCGACCAGCCGCCGCAGCAGCGGCAGGGCCGACTGGATGGCGGGCCGCAGCACATGGCAATCGGCAATGTCCACGATCACCTCCGAGGCGCGGGCGTGAAAGCCCAGCAGCGCGCCCTTCTTCGTCCGCCGCCCCGACAGCACCGCCCGCCGGCGCGAGCGCGGCGGCGAGACATGCACCCCCGCGATCGGCGCGGAAAGCCCCTGCGCGCGCAGCGCCTCGGTCACCACGCCGACCTTCCAGGCCTTCACGAAAGCCTCGGAGCCGTGCATCAGCGCGCAGCCGCCGCAGGCGCGGTAATGCGGGCAGGACGGGCGCACCCGCTCGGGCGCAGGCGTCACGATGCGCGGGCTGGCGATGCGGCCGTTCTCGGCCTCGCCCTCGATCACCTCGCCGGGCAGGGTCAGCGCCGCCAGCGCGCGGCCCCCGGTCCCGACCGCCACGCCATCGCCCTTGCGGCCCAGCCGCTCGACGGTCCAGATCACTCGGCGGCCTCGGTGGTTTCCTCGTGCTCGTCGGTGCCCAGGAAGCCGCCGGATTGCCGGTTCCAGTAGCGGGCATAGGTGCCGTCCAGCGCCAGCAGTTCGGCATGGCTGCCCTGCTCGACGATGCGGCCGGATTCCAGCACGACGATGCGATCCAGTTCGGCGATGGTCGAAAGCCGGTGCGCGATGGCCAGCACGGTCTTGCCCCGCATGGCACGGTGCAGCGCGTCCTGGACCTGCGCCTCGACCTCGCTGTCCAGTGCCGAGGTCGCCTCGTCCAGCACCAGGATGGGCGCGTCCTTCAAGAGCGCGCGGGCCAGCGCGATGCGCTGGCGCTGCCCGCCGGACAGCTTGACGCCGCGCTCGCCCAGATGCGCGTCATAGCCGGTGCGGCCCATGTGGTCGCGCAGCTTGAGGATGAACTCATGCGCCTCGGCGGCCTTGGCTGCGGCGACGATCTCGTCCTCGGTCGCGTCGGGGCGACCGTAGAGAATGTTCTCGCGCGCCGAGCGGTTGAACATGGCGGTTTCCTGCGTGACCATGGCGATGTTGCGGCGCAGGCTTTCCTGCGTCACGGCGCGCACGTCATGGCCGTCCACCCGGACAGCGCCGCCCTCCACGTCGTAAAGCCGCAAGAGCAGCGAGACCATGGTGGATTTCCCCGCCCCCGAGGCGCCGACGATGCCCAGCTTTTCGCCCGCCGCGACATGAAGGTCCAGGTCGATGATGCCGCCGCCATTGCTTTGCCCCTCGCCGCGGCCATAGGCGAAATCCACGTGGTCGAAGTCGATGCGGCCCTGGACCCGGCCCAGGGTGACGGCATCGGGCGCATCGGTCAGGGCATGGGGCGGGGCAAGGGTCTTCATGCCGTCCTCGACCTCGCCGATCGAGCCCCAGACCCCCATCAGCGCCATGCTGACCCAGCCGGTCATCTGCGCCAGCCGCATGGCGATGGCGCCGGCGGCGGCGATGTCGCCCGCCGTGGCCATGCCCTGCCGCCACAGCAGGATGGTGCCGCCGACCAGGATCACCGGCAGTGCGCCGGCAATGGTCATCAGCGACAGGCGGAACCAGGTGCTGACCCGGCCGAAATCCAGCGCGCGTTCGCGAAAGCCGGCCATGGCGCCAAGCGCGGCGCGGTCCTCGTGCTCGGCATGGGCGAAAAGCTTGACGGTCTTGATATTGGTGATCGTGTCCACGACCTGACCCGTCACCATGGCCCGCGCCGAGGCCCGGCTGGCCGAGCGCGTGCGGATGCGCGGCAGGAAGAAGCGGATCAGCAGCACGTAGGAGCCCAGCCAGACCATCAGCGCCAGCGCGCCCCAGCCGTCGACCGAGACCAGGAAGGCGGCCGAGCCGATCACCGAGGCCAGGGCAAAGGCCACCACGTTGACGAATTCTGTCGCCACGTCGGTCACGGCGCGGGCGGTCTGCATCTGCTTTTGCGCGATGCGGCCGGCGAAGTCGTTGTCGAAGAAGGTCACCGCATGGCCCATGGTCCAGCGATGCAGCCGCGACAGCACCAGGGGCAGGATGTTCGGCCCGATGATGACGCTGGAACTGGCGGTCGAAAGCCCGAAGATCGCCGGGCGGATCAGCAGGAAGAAGGCGGCAAAGCCCAGGATCAGCCCGCCCTGGTCCGCCCAGATCCGGTCCACGGGGGTTGAGACCACCGCGTCGACCACCCAGCCCAGCAGCACGGCCGAGACCACGTCGGCGATGCCTCCCAGCGCCGAGGCCACCGCGGCCAGCGTCAGCCCCGGCCATGCGCCCGACAGGCACCAGCGGAAAAAGGCCAGCAGGCTGCGCGGCGGCGGGCCCTCGGCCGGGCGGAAGGCGTCGATCATGCGGGCGAAGAAATCATGCATCAGGCGCGGGCCTCCTGTTGCAGGGCGATCCGCAGCAGCGCCTCGCGCGGCAGGGTGAAATCGCTTTCGACAAAGGCGTCCTCGGCCCGGCGCAGCGCCTCGCCCAGGGCGGGGCCGGACAGGTCCGGCATCAGGTCGCGGGCGGTCAGCGGGAATTTCGCCCCGGCGCCGCGGGCAAGCTCGTGGCACCAGCCGAAGGCGGGCCTGTCGCCGCGGGCGGCGCGGATCAGCACCGCTTGCGCGGCGCTGGCGCGGCCCAGGCGATAGGCGGCGGCGGGCGCAGGCATGGTCAGCGCCTGCACGATCCGGTCCTGGGTGCGGGCCTCGTCCCGCGACAGGCGCAGCGCCTCGGCCGGGTTCGGCGCGCCCAAGAGCGCCAGCCGGCGCGGCCAGCAGGGCAGGGCGCCGGTGCCGTATTCCCGCTCGATCTCGACCAGTTCCGGCAGGTCGCTGGCATCCGCGCCAGGCAGGACCAGCGGCAGCACCCCCGCCTCGGCCATCAGCGCCACGGCGTGGGACGGGTCGGGGGCGCCGAGCAGCTTGCGCATCTCGTGGCCGATGCGTTCCTTCGAGATGCCGGCAAGCCCCTGGCGCAATTCGCGGCAGGCGGCCAGCGCGTGCAGGTCGGCCTCGCGCCCATACCAGGCCAGCAGGCGAAAGAAGCGCAGGATGCGCAGATAGTCCTCGGCGATGCGCGCGCGCGGGTCGCCGACGAAGCGCAACCGGCGCGCCGCCAAGTCGGGCAGGCCGCCCACCGGGTCCAGCACCTCGCCCGAGGCGGTGGCGTAAAGCGCGTTCATGGTGAAGTCGCGCCGCCGCGCATCGTCCTCGATGCGGTCGGAATAGGCCACGACGGCACGGCGGCCATCGGTTTCCACGTCGCGGCGAAAGCTGGTGACCTCGAAGCCGCGGCCATCGGCGATGACGGTGACGGTGCCATGCTCGATGCCGGTGGGCACCGAGCGCAGGCCGGCCGCCTCGGCCAGTTGCACGGTCTCCTCGGGCCGGGCCGAGGTCGAGATGTCCACATCCGCCACCGGCTCGCCCAGAAGCGCGTTTCGGACCGCACCGCCGACGATCAATGCCTGGGCGCCGCCCGCGGAAAGTGCGGCCAGCACCTGCCCCAGGGCCGGGTCGTCCAGGAAAGGCGCGGTCAGCCGGGTCATGCGGAAAGCCTTGTCGCCAGGGAATGCAGCACGCGGGCGGTGGCGCCCCAGATATAATAGGGCCCCCAGGGGGCGACATAATAGTCCCGCCGCGCGCCGCGCCAGATCCGGCCCTCGATGTGGTAACTGGCCGGATCGGCGACATGGGCGAAGGGGACGGTGAACACTTCCTCGACCTCTCCGGCCTCGGGGATCGGGGTAAAGGGGCCGTGGATCAGCGCCAGCACCGGGGTCATGGCGAAACCGGTGATGGTGCGATGCGGCGGCATGGTGCCCAGCACCTCGACCCGGGCGGGATCGAGGCCCACCTCCTCATGCGCCTCGCGCAGGGCGGCGGCGACCTCGTCGGCATCGCCGGGATCGACCTTGCCGCCGGGCAGGGCGATCTGGCCGGGATGGTGGCGCAGGCTCGAGGCGCGCTTGGTCAGCACCAGCCGCCCGTCCGCGGCGTCGAAGGCGGCGAGCACCCCGGCGGGGCGCAGCGCGACCTCGGCCGGCGCGGGGGCGCCGCCGAAGTCGAAATCGGACGAGGGCCCCGTCGTTCCCGACAGGGCCCGCATCAATGTCTCGCGGATCGCCGTCATCAAAGCGCGGCCCGGTTTTCCCCGGCCCCGGCTTGCGGCAGGGGATTGCCCTCGGCATCCACGGTCGCCTCGAAGCCGAGGCTTTGCGGGTCGAATTCGTAATGCGCGCCGCAGAACTGGCAATCGGCGGTGACGATGCCGTCCTCGTTCGTCATGTGGGCGATGTCCTTGGCGGAATAGATCGACAGCGTGCCGCGCACCCGGTCGGCATTGCAGGAACAGCCGAAGACCAGGTCCTGAACCTCGAAGGCGGTCGGTTCCTCCTCGTGGAACAGGCGGAAGACCAGATTCGGCAGGGGCAGGGCGGGATCGACCAGCTCCATCGCCTCGACCGTGGCCATCAGCATGCTGCTGCGGTTCCAGTCCTCGGATTGCGCGCCCTGCAGGATGTCGGCGGATTGCAGCGTGCCGCCTTCGGGCGCGGCATGGCTGGCGGCGGGCAGGGTCTGCAGCATGATGCCGCCGGCACGCCAGTGCTCCTCGGCCTGGCCGGGCATGCGCGCGCGGCCCACCGTCAGCTCAAAGCGGGTCGGCAGCTGCTCGGACTGTTCGAAATAGGTCTGCGCGCAGGTGGCAAGCGAGCCGCCGGCCAGGGGCGTCAGGCCCTGGTAGGGGGTCGTGCCCTCGCCCTGGTCGATCAGCACCGCGAAATAGCCCTGGCCGAGCTGGTCGAAGCCGGGCAGGCCCTCGTGCAGCCGGTCCGCGTCGAAGCTGGCCCAGGCGCGCATGCGGGCCGGACCGCCCTCGGTCTCGGGGGCGTAATAGTCGGTGGCGATGGTGCGGATGGCCCCGTTGCCGCGCACCTGCAGCGACAGTTTCCAGCGCAGCTTGATGGTCTGGCCGATCAGCGCGGTCAGGGCGGTCAGCTCCGCCACCATGGCGCTGACCGCGACCGGATAGTCGTGGCGCGACAGGATATGTTCGAGCACCGGCCCGAGACGCGCGGCGCGGCCGCGCATGCCCGAGCGCTCCAGCTGGAAGGGCAGCACGCTGTCGTCCCAGGAAAGATCCTTCGTTTCGGTCATTACAAGTCCTTCGGAATGCGGATGCGCGGGGCCGGTGGCGGCCTGGCGCCTTGGTCCCAATATAGGCCCTGCGGCGGAAAGCCCAAGAGGGAAGCCGGGGGCTTCGCGCCCCCGGACCCCCGCGGAGTATTTGGAAAACGGAGAAATGCGACTTTCATGCCGGTTGACGGCCGGCGGGCCGGGACGGTAACCCGAGCGGGTATGTGCAGGGAGCCAGCCATGACGTTCGACCGCCGCATCAAGATCGCGCCTTCGATCCTTTCCGCGGATTTCGCCAATTTCGGCCAGGAATGCCGGGCGGTCGAGGATCAGGGCGCCGACTGGGTCCATGTCGACGTGATGGACGGGCATTTCGTGCCCAACCTGACCTTCGGTCCCGCCATGTGCAAGGCGATCCGGCCGCATATCCGCGGCGTGATGGACGTGCATCTGATGATCGCGCCCGTCGATCCCTATATCGAGGCCTTCGCCGAGGCGGGCAGCGACATCATCACCGCCCATGTCGAGGCCGGGCCGCATGTCCACCGCACGCTTCAGGCCATTCGCGGCGCCGGCGCCAGGGCCGGGCTGGCGCTGAACCCGGGCACGCCCGCCGAGGCGGCGCGGCCGCTGCTTGACGATATCGACCTGATCTGCGTGATGACGGTGAACCCCGGTTTCGGCGGGCAGAAGTTCATCTACAGCCAGATCGAGAAGGTGCGCGACCTGCGCGCCATGATCGGCGACCGGCCGGTGCATATCGAGATCGACGGCGGGGTCGATCCCACCACCGCGCCGCTGGTCGCGGCGGCGGGGGCGGATGTGCTGGTCGCCGGCTCGGCGGTGTTCCGGGGCGGTTCGGTGTCGAACAGTGCACCCTATGGCGAGAACATCCGCGCCATCCGCGAGGCCGCCGAGGCCGCCCTGCGTTGATCTGGCGCGGCGCCACGGCGCTGGCCGGCGGGGCGCTGGATCTGGCCGCGCCGCTGGCCGGGGCGGATTGGCGCGAGCGGCTGGCGCTTTCGGGTCCCGAAGCCGCGCCGGGCGGGATCTGGCTGCATGCGGCGAGCCTGGGCGAGCTCAACTCGGTTCAGGTGCTGGCCGAGGAACTGGCGCGGGATTTTCCCCTGGTGGTGACGACGAACAGCCTGACCGGGCGCGATCTGGCCCGGCGGCTGGGCCATGCCTGCGCGCTGGCGCCGCTGGACGTGCCGCAGGCGGTGGGGCGCTTTCTGGACCGGGTGCGGCCCGCCGTGATGGTCACGGTCGAGAACGAGCTTTGGCCCAACCGCTCGGCCATGGCGGCGGCGCGGGGCGTGGCGCAGGTGGTGGTCGGCGCGCGCATCTCGGTGCGCTCGGCGGCGCGCTGGGGCCGGCTGCCGGGGCTGATCGGGCCGATGCTGGCCCGCATCGACGCGCTTTCGGCGCAGGATGCGGACAGCGAGGCGCGGCTTCTGGCGCTGGGGCTGCGGGCTGATGCGCTGACGCCGCGGCTGAACCTGAAGCTGCTGGGCCCGGCCCGTGTCGATCCGGGCGAGGATGCGCCGGAGCGTTGCCGCACCGTGCTGGCGGCCTCGACCCATGAGGGCGAGGATGCGCTGATGCTGGATGCCTGGACCGCCGCGCGCGCGGCGGTGCCGGAGCTGCGGCTGATCCTGGCGCCGCGCCATCCCCAGCGCGGCGACGCCGTGGCGGCGCTGATCGCGGCGCGCGGGCTGGATTTCGCCCGCCGCAGCCGGGGCGGCGGGCCCGGCGCTCCGGTGCTGCTGGCCGATACGCTGGGCGAGATGGCGCTGTGGTATCGCGCCGCCGGCATCTGCGTCACCGGCGGTTCCTTCGCCGATCACGGCGGCCATACGCCATGGGAGCCGGCCGCCTGGCGCTGTGCCATCCTGAACGGGCCGCATGTCGCCAACCATGCCTGCGACTATGCCGATCTGGCGGCGGCGGGCGGGGCGCGGCCCTGCGAGGCCGCGGCGCTGCCGCAGGCGTTGGCCGCGCTGGTGCAGGACGCCGCGGGCCAGCGCCGCATGGGTGCGGCGGCCCGGGCGCTGCTGCTGGCGCGGGCTGGCAATCCCGCAACGCTGATCGCGCGGATTCGGCGTCTGGCGCGGCCCTGACCTTGTATAAGCCCTTGCGCGGCCCGATATTTGACAGGGAAAGGAGTCGAGATGATCCGCTATGCCCTGCGTTGCGACAAAGGCCATGATTTCGATGGTTGGTTCCGGTCCTCGGACGGGTTCGAAAGCCTGCGCGCCGCGGGCCAGGTCACCTGCACGCATTGCGGCTCGGCCGAGGTGGAAAAGGCGCTGATGGCGCCGCGCGTCGCCCAGCCCCGCGACGAGGCCGCCGACCTGCACAGTCCCCGCAACGACCACGAGGCCGCGCTTGAGAAGCTGCGCCGCCATGTCGAGGAACATTCGGATTACGTCGGCATGTCCTTCGCCGCCGAGGCCCGCGCCATGCATGAGGGGCTGGCGCCCGCCCGCGCCATCCATGGCGAGGCCAGGCTGGAGGATGCCAGGAAGCTGCTCGAGGATGGCATCCCGGTCGCGCCCTTGCCCTTCCGGTCGCGGCAGCGGGCGCATTGAGCGGCCGCCGGGCCTGACGAGCCCTTAGCCCGGCCCCTTAGCCCGGCGCGTGTTCGGCGTCGATCAGCACCATGATGCGGCCGCGCGAGCAACGCTCGACCCTTGCCTCGACGCCATAGACCTCGGCCAGCAGGGCGGGGGTCAGGACCTCTTCCGGGCGACCCTCGGCATGGGTCCGGCCGCCATGCATCAGCACGATCCGGTCGGCCCATTGCGCCGCCAGCGCCAGATCGTGCAGCACGGCGACGACGATGCGCCCCTCGGCCGCCAGGCGCCGCAGTTCGGAAAGCAGCCGCACCTGCCGCGCCAGATCCAGCGCGCTGGTCGGCTCGTCCAGAAGCAGCAGGCGCGGGTCGCGCACGATGGCCTGCGCCAGGCTGACCATCTGCCGCTGGCCGCCCGACAGCGCCGACAGGGGCTCCAGCGCCAGCGCGCCGATGCCCAGCTTGTCCAGCACCGCCATGGCGGTGGCATCGGCCCCGCGCGCGCCCAGCGTGTCGCCCGCGCGCAGCGCCGCGATCACGCTTTCCAGCGCCACCAGCGACGAGCCGGCCGGCAGGCTTTGCGGCATGAAGCCCACCAGCCGGGCGCGGTCGCGCATCGGCACATGGGCCAGGTCCCTGCCGTCCAGCAGCACCTTGCCGCCATGCGGCTGCAGCTGCGCGATGGCGCGCAGCAGCGTGGACTTCCCGGCGGCGTTCGGCCCGGCCAGCACCGTGACCTCGCCCGGGCGCAGCAGCGGCAGGTCCAGCCCTTCCAGCACGCTGCGCGCGCCGTAGCGCACCGAGATGCCCTGCGCCAGCAGCCCCTGCATCAGCGCCGCCTGCCGCGCAGGATCAGCGCGAAGAAGATCGGCAGCCCGATCAGCGAGGTGACGAGCCCGACCGGCAGCAGCACGCCGGGCACCAGCGTCTTCGACAGCGTCGAGGCCAGTGACATCACCAGCGCCCCGGTCAGCAGGCTGGCGGGCAGGAAGACGCGGTGGTTCTCGCCCACCAGCATCCGGGCGATATGCGGCCCGGCCAGGCCGACAAAGCCGATCACCCCGACCATCGACACCGCCGAGGCGGCAAGCAGGCTGACCCGCAGCAGCGTCCAGCGCCTGAGGCCGGTGACATCGACGCCAAAGCTGCGCGCCTGGTCCTCGCCCAGCCGCAGCGCCGTCAGCTTCCAGGCCGCGCGGAAGGAAAATGGCACCGAGACCAGCAGGACCACCGCGATCAGCACCACGCCGGGCCATTGCGCCGAGGCGAGGCTGCCCATGGTCCAGAACACCAGCTGTTGCAGCGCATCGGCCGAGGCGACGAATTGCAGCAGCGACAGCAGCGCGGCGGCGGTGAAGTTCAGCGCCACGCCGAACAGGATCAGCACCTCGGGGCCGCCGCCGCGGATGCGGCCCAAGAGCTGCAAGAGCCCCAGCGCGCCGAGCGCGAACAGGAAGGCGTTGCCCGAGACGCTCCAGACCGCCGGCAGGCCGGGCAGGGTCAGGCCCAGCACGATCGCCACGGCGGCGCCGAGCGCGGCCGAGGAGGACACGCCCAGCGTGAAGGGCTCGGCCAGCGGGTTTTCCAGCACCGTCTGCATCTCGGCCCCGGCCAGCGCCAGCGCCGCGCCGACCAGCAGCGCCATGCAGGCCACGGGCAGGCGCACCTCCCAGACGATGACGCTGGTGCCGCGCGCCACCTCGCCGCCGGCCAGCGCCCGCAGCGTATCGGCCAGCGGCAGCCCGGCCGGGCCGGTCACCAGATCCAGCAGCAGCGCCGCCAGCGCCGCCAGTCCCAGCACCCCGACCAGCAGGGCGTTGCGCCGGCCCTGCCGGTGATAAAGCTGAAGCGTCGCGTCGCTCATTGTTCCGGCGTCACCCACCATGTCCCCGGCACGATGACCGGCGAGAAGCGGGCGTTGATCTCGGCCAGGGTGGCGAGGGGATCGACATCCTCGAACAGGTCGGGATGGAAGGTCTTGGCCAGGTATTCGATCAGCGCGATATGCACGGGCGAATCGTTGAACAGGTGCCAGACGCCGGCGGCCCGGCCCTGTTCCACCGCGCGCAGCGACGAGAATCCGGGCGCCGAGATCAGCCTGTCGAAGCTGGCCCGGGCGGTTTGCGCATCGACGCCCGAGCCCAGCACCAGCCCGCCGCGCGCCGCCATATGCGTGCCGCCGGTGGCGATATAGACGTCGGGATCGGCGCCGATCAGGTATTCCAGGCTGACATTGCCCAGCACGCCCTTGACGCTGTCATTGCCGATATTCTGCCCGCCCGCTGTGGTGATGAAGTCATGGAACACCCCGGTGCCGACGGTCGAGCAGCAGTTCTGTGCGGCGGCATGGACATGGAAGAAGACCCGCGGCCGGGTGATGCCCGGCACGGCCAGCCGGTCGCGGATGCGGTCGAGCCGGCTTTCGTAGAAGGTGGCGAATTCCTCGGCGCGTTCCTCGGCGCCGGTCAGCTTGCCCAGGATGCGCAGGCTGGGGATCGAGTTCTCCTGCGGATGCGAGAAGAAGTCGACATAGGCGACCGGGATGCCCGCCGCCTCGATCTGCCGGCGGGCGACCTCCATGCCGGGATCCTTCTGGTCGATCAGCGTCAGCAACACCAGGTCGGGATGCAGCGCGATGATCGCCTCGGCCGAGATGTCGCGATTGCCCGAGCCGATCGGGCGGATGGCGTCGATGGCCGGGAATTTCTCGCGATAGGCCCGCATGGTCGGCTCGTCCAGCGCCTTGTCCAGCCGCCAGCCGGAAACCAGCGCCACCGGATCGTCATGGATCAGGCCCAGCACCGACAGGTGGCGCCCCTCGCCCAGCACGATATGGCGGGCGGGCTCGGGCAGGTGCACCTCTCGGCCCAGGATGTCGGTGGCCACCACATCCGCCGCGGCAGCGCCAAGCGAGGCGATCAGGGCAAGGGCGGCAAGCAGCGGGCGGGTCAGGATCATGGCGGTTCCGTTGGCTCAGGCCGGGGCGCGCGTGGGCGCCCCGGCGGGGTCGGTGCCCCTCTTTACTGCGCGGCGGGGGTGATGCGCCAGATGCGGTCGCCCGCCTCGTCGTCCTCGCCCCGCGACTTGTTGACCGCCCAGACATTGCCCTTGCCGTCGGCGCGCAGCTGGTTCGGATAGCTGCCGGCGTCGAGATTGGCGACGATTTCGCCCTCGGGGCTGACCACGGCGATGGTGCCGGCTCCGCGATTGGCGACATAGGCCAGACGGCTGACCGGCTCGAAGGCCACGTTCAGCGGGCCGGCGCCCACGGCGACGTCATGGATCACCTCGCCGGTCTCGGCCTTGACGATCAGCAGGTTGTCGGTGGCCTGCGAGGCGACGAAGATCAGCCCCTCCTGCGGGTCGTAGGCCACGCCCGAGGCCGCCTTGGCGCCGGGCAGCGGGATCACCTTGACCTCGCCCGAGGCCAGGTCGACCAGCGCCGCCTCCGGCGTGGAGAGGCTGACGGTGACCAGCTTGCCGCCCGCCTCGTCGATGTCCAGCGCCATGGTCGAGAATTCCTCGCCGCGGATCTGCGACTGGATGGTGATCGGCTCCAGCGGCTCCAGCGTCTTGGTGTCGAAGACCTTGATCTCGGGCGTGCCGGTGGCGCTGGCATAGGCGCGGCCGTTGGCCTCGTCCACCACCACGTCGCGGGCATGGGGCACGGCGCCCGGCTCGAACTGCTTGACCAGCGACAGGTCGGATTGCTTGTAGACCGCCGCGGTGTCCTGGCGGGTATTGGTCACCCAGACATGGCCGTTCGCCTCGTCGACATCGACGCCATAGACCGCGAAGACGCCGCCGTCGCTGCCGTCGGGACGGGCGGGCGCGGCGCCGGGCGTGGCCTCGGCCTCGACCTGCAGCGTCTCGGGGTTGATCTTGACCAGCTTCGATTCCTTGACCGGCGGCCGGCCGACCGCGCTGGTCACGAAGGCGGCATTCGCGGCTTCGCTGAACTTCACCTGATAAAGGCCGCGCACCACCGGCTCGCTGGTGACGGCGAATTTCTCGGCGCCGGCGACCGGCACCTCGGGCGAGACCTTCAGCTCGACCACCCGGGCCGAGGCCGGGTTTTCGGTGATGACCACGACCGGCTGCAACCCGGTCTCGGCCTCGGCATCGATGTCCAGCGCGAAGCTGAACTTGCCCTCGGCATCGACGGTGATCGGCTCGGCGTTCAGCGCGGTGGTGCCGCGCATCAGCGTGACGGTCTGGCCGGGGATCAGGTTCTCGCCCTCGATCACCGCCTTGCCGCCCTTGTGGACCGGGGCGCGCTCGGCGCCGCCGGCGCTGACCCGGCCGGCGAAATCGACCAGCGGCTTGGTGAAGACGGTCTCGGCCAGAACCGGACCCGAGAGGACGGAAAGCGCCAGCGCCGCGGCGCCGAGCAGGGCTTGCAAAGGACGGCGGGATTGAATGGCCATGGGAACTCCTGAAGAAAGGGACCGGACTTGGCTGACCACTCGGGCTGGCTCGTGTCAGGCGGCAACCTATATTCCTGACAGTCCTTGTCAATTAAGGCCGGGCAAGGCACAGGGTTTTGTGAACGAAAGGATTGTCGCATGATGTCGCAGCTGGGACGCGTCGGACCGGATCACGCCAGGAAGCAGGCCGAGCTGCGCCTGTTCCAGACCGGGGCGCCGACGCATGTGCTGTCGCAGCAGGTGGTGGCGGTCGGCCCCGGCTACCGGCTGTTCATGGCCGTGCCCAGGGCGCCTGCGCCGGCCGGGGGCTGGCCGGTGCTTTACATGCTGGACGGCAATGCCGCCTTCGATTTCCTGACGCCCGAGCATCTGGCGCTGGCCCCCGGGCTGATGATCGTCGGCGTCGGCTATGACACCGACCGGCAATTCGCGCGCGAGTTGCGGACGCTGGATTTCACCGCGCCGGACGGGCCGGGCGACGGGCTGCGCCCCGACCATGTCCACGAAGGCCGCACGGCCGGCGGCGCGGCGATCTTTCACGACCGGCTGACCGGCCCGCTGCGCGCGGCGGCCGAGGCCGGGCTGCCCGTCGATCCGGCCCGCCGCACGCTCTGGGGGCACAGTTTCGGCGGCCTCTTCACGCTTTACGCGCTGCTGGCGCGGCCGCAGGGCTTTGCCCGCCATGCCGCGATCAGCCCCTCGATCTGGTGGGACGAGGCGCTGATCCGCCGCGTGGCGCAAGAGGCCGCGCCGGCCTCGCTGCCGCTGCTGGTGGCCTTGGGCGACCGCGAGAAGCGTTCGGGCAGCGACGGCCCGCCGCCCGACGGGCCCGCGCCGGCGACCATGCAGTTCGTCGCCGATCTGGCCCGCCATCCCGGCCACCGGGCGCAGGTCCATGTCCTGCCCGGCCATGTGCATATCCAGACGCTGGCCGGCTCCTTCCCGCTGGTCCTTCCCTTTGCGGTCGCGGATTAACCGGATCTTCAGCCTTTCGTGCTTGGCTGTCGGCCGGCAAGGAAAGAGGATTCGGATGGTGTTCGCCAGATATTTCCTGGTTCTGCTGGGGGTGGGGCTGTGCCTGATCGGCGCGGCCTAGGTGCAAGAGGGCATTCCCGGTCTTTACGTCTCGCGCGGGATCGCGCAGCTGCAGGCCGATGCGAATGAAATCCTGCTGGGCATCGCCTGGCTGATCGGCGGGCTGGCCAGCGGGGTGTTCGCGCTGGCCTTTCCGCGCGCCGGAACGCCGGCCGCGATGCGCCCGGCGGCAGGGCCCGGCCGCCCGGCCGTCAGCCCCGATCCAGCCTCCGGCTGAGTTCGGGCGCGATCAGCGCCGTGGCCTCGGCTGAGGTCATTTCGGCATGCAGGAAGGGCAGGTCGATGACTTCCAGCCGGGCGGCATAGGGCGCCCACATTTCGGGCGTCAGCGTGCGGTCCTTGTGGTCGCGCGCGGCGCGGAAATGCGTGACGGTGCTGCCGAAGCGGCGGTGATGATGGCCGCGGATCAGCCGGTTGGTGCCGGTCACCGTGCGCACCACTCCGTCCAGAACCGGCTCGGGCAGGGCGCCAAGCGCGCTGTCCCCCCGGCGCAGGAAGGCCACCACCGCCTCGCGCGTATCCAGGTCGCGATGCGCTTCGGGATCGTAGCCGGCGATGGCCAGCAGGGCGCGCAGGGCGGCGACCGGATCGGGCTCGGGCTCGTCGCGCCAGGCATCGCAGGGATAGCTGTCGAGCATGGCGACCAGGCCGGGCTCGCGCCCGGTCGCGGACAGGATCACCGCGATGTCCTGCGCCAGGATGCCGCCGACCGACCAGCCGGCCAGATGCGCCGGCTGGCCTTCCGGCACCAGCGCCGCGATGCGCTGCGCATAGTCCCGGGCCAGTGCCGCCAGGCTCTCGGGCATGGCCACTGTCGGGTCGAGGCCGGGATGCTGCAAGCCCCAGACCCGCCGCGCCGGGGCGATGCGCCGCGCCAGCCCGCGATAGCCCCAGGCCAGGCCGCCGGCCGGGTGGATCAGGAACAGCGGCGCGGCTTGCGGGTCGCCCTCGGCCAGCAGGATCAGCGGGCCAAGCCCGTCGTCACGGGGCGCCTGCGCATCCAGCGCGGCGGCCAGGGCGGCCAGCACCGGCTGCTCGAAAATGGTGCCCAGGCCCGGGTCGCGGCCGGTCGCGGCTTCCAGCGCCTGCGCCAGCCGCACAGCGGAAAGCGAATCGCCGCCGAGCGCGAAGAAATCCGCCTCGGCCGGGGCGGGGGCGTCCAGGTGCAGGATCTCGGCGTAAAGCCGTGCCAGCAGCCGTTCGGTCGGGGTCTCGGCCGCCCGGCCGGCGGCGGCGAATGCCGGCGCCGGCAGCGCCTTGCGGTCCAGCTTGCCGTTCGACGTGACCGGCAGGGCCTTCAGCGCCACTTCGGCCGCGGGCAGCATATAGGCGGGCAGGCTGGCCGCCAGCCGCTCGGCCAGCAGGCCCGGCCGCCAATCCGCCGCCGGCACCAGATAGGCGACGAGGCGCTTTTCGCCGGCATGGTCTTCGCGCGCGATCATCACCGCCTCGCGGGCCAGGCCCGAGGCCATGATCGCCGCCTCGATCTCGCCCAGCTCGACGCGCAGCCCGCGGATCTTCACCTGGTGGTCCGAGCGGCCCAGATAGACCACCGCCCCGTCCGGCCGCAGCCGCGCCAGGTCGCCGGTGGCGTAAAGCCGCCCCTGCGGCGCGTCGACGAAGCGTTCCGCCGTCAGGTCGGGCCGGCCCAGATAGCCGCGCGCCAGCTGCACGCCGCCCAGATACAGGTGCCCGGCCAGGCCCGGCGGCACCGGGCGCATGCGCTCGTCCAGAACCTCCAGCGCCGTGTTCCAGACCGGAAAGCCGATGGGGATCGGGTTCGCGCGGTCCTCGGGCCCGGCGGGCCAGAAGCTGACATCCACCGCCGCCTCGGTCGGGCCGTAGAGGTTGTGCAGCTCGGCCCGGATGCGGGCGTGGAAGCGGTCGCGCTGATCCGCCGTCAGCTCCTCACCCGAACAGAATACGCGGGCCATCGCCAGCCCCTGCGAGGCGGGCGAGGCCAGGAAGGCCGAGAGCATCGAGGGCACGAAATGGCAGGTGGTGATCCCGCGTTCCCGGATCAGCCGGGCGATGGCGGCGGGGTCGCGATGCGCGCCGGGCGGCGCCATGACCAGCTCGGCCCCGGCGATCATCGGCAGGAAGAACTCCCAGACCGAGACGTCGAAGGTTGCCGGGGTCTTTTGCAGGATGCGGTCGCTGGCATTGATGCCGTAATGCGCCTGCATCCACAGCAGGCGGTTTACGATGGCGCGATGCTCGACGGCGACGCCCTTCGGCTCGCCGGTCGAGCCCGAGGTGAAGATCACATAGGCCAGATCGTCCGGGGCCGGCGCGGCCTTGGGGCGGCCTTCGACCGGCGGGTCGGTGGGCCAGTCGGCGGGCAGCAGCAGCCCGGTGCCCGGGGGGAACAGCCCGGCCAGATCGGCCGAGGTCAGCACCGCGGCCGGCCGGGCCTGCGCCAGGATGCGGCCGATGCGCTCGGGCGGATGCGCCGGGTCCAGCGGCAGATAGGCGGCGCCCGCGCGCAGGATCGCCAGCAGCGCCACGGGCAGCTCAAGCGAGCGTTCCAGCGCCACCGCGACGATGCGGTCGGGACCGGCGCCGAGCTCTTGCAGCCGCGCGGCCAGGGCGGCGCTGCGGCGGTCGAGCGCCGCGAAGTCCAGGCTGTCCACGCCGAAGCTGACGGCGGGGGCCTGGGGCGTGGCGGCAAGCTGCGCCTCGATCAGCGCGGTCAGGGTGGTGTCGGGCAGGGGGTGGCGCGTCGCTTCGGCCCGCGCCCTTGCCGCGGCGATCTCGGCGGGACTGGCGGTCGGCACCTCGGCCAGGGTTTCGGCGGCAAGCGCCGCGGCCAGGAAGGCCGCCAGCCGGTCGCCATGGCCGCGCACCTCCTCGGGGGCGTAGAGCGCCGGGTTCGCGTCCACCTCGAAGATCATGCCCGCTTCAGGGTCGCCGCGGAAGGTCAGCGTCAGGTCGTCCACCGCCCCGGCGCCCAGGATGTGCAGCCGGCAGTCGAGCCCCGGGAATTCCGGCGGCTTGTCAAAGGGCTGCACGTTCACAAGCGGGCCGTAAAGCCGCCGCGTGCCGCCGACCAGCCCCAGTTCGCGCCGCAGAAGCTCGCTGCGATAGAGGCCGCGGCGGCGGGCCTGGGCCATGGCCTTCGACTGCGCGGCCAGCCATTCGGGCAGCGGCGCGTCCTCGTCCAGACGCAGCCGATGCGGCAGCACGTTCATCGCCATGCAGGGCACCTGCGCGATCCTGCGACCCATCCGCGCCATGAAGGGCAGGCCGATCACCGCCTCGCCCCCGGTCCAGCGCGCCAGATAGGCGCCGCAAAGCGCGTTCAGCACATCCGGCCAGCCCAGCCGGTGCCGGGCGGCATAGGCGGCCAGCAGGTCCAGCAGCGCCTGCGGCAACCGGCGCGAATCGCGCAGGAAGTCATGGCCGCTGACCGCACGGCCCGGCGCCGGGCCCGCGACCTCGGGCAGGCCGGCAAGCTGGGCGTGCCACCAGTCGCGATCTGCCGCGCGCCGGGACGAGGCGCGCCAGGCTGCGTCCTCCTCGGCCGCCAGCGCCAGCGGGCCGAAGGGCTCGGGCTCGGGCGTCCCCGCCACTAGCGCGGCGTAATGCGCGGCGATGCGGTTGGTCACCAGCACCATGCCGTAGCCGTCGATGGCCAGGTGGTGGATGCGCTCGTAAAGGAAATGCCGCTCGGGGCCGAGTGCGATCAGGGCCAGCGCCCCGGCCGGCTCGCGCGCGAGGTCCAAGGGGCGGCGGCTGTCGGCCTGCATCTGCGCCAGCGCCTGCGCCTCGGCATCGGGCTGGGCCGAGAGGTCGGCAAAGCCCAGGATCGGCGGCAGGCCCAGCCATTGCCGCGGCCCCTCGGGCCCGGCGGCGAAGCGCAGCGCCAGGGCCGGGGTCTCGGCGATGGTGCGCTGCACGGCCTGGGCCAGCGCGTCGCGGTCCAGCGGGCCGGTCAGTTCCAGATATTGCCCGGTGTTCAGGATCGGGTTGTCCGGGTCCAGCGCCTGGACATACCAAAGCCCCTCCTGCGCCTCGGTCAGCGGGCAGCCGGTCTCGGTCGGGAGGTCGCGATTCTGAGCATTCATCTGGGCCACACCCTGGCAGGCACAAGGGAAACGGAAACGAAACGGATGCTGACGACCATGTTACCCCGCAGACAGGTTCGCGGGTCTTGCCCGTTTCGGGCCATGGCCATACTGTCGCTAAGAAAATTAGTCAACTTTACCCGGGCGCGACCGGACCGCGCAGGAGCCGCCATGACCCCCGATTCCCTTCCCTGGCGCGACTCCGCCCGGCTCTATGGCAAGCTGACGCGGCTGCTGCATTGGAGCATCGCGGCGCTGATGCTGTGGCAGTTCCTGGGCATGGGGTTGCGGCTGGCGCTGGGCCGCACGCCGCTGGTGTCCTTCTTCGTCGGCTCGCATCAGAAGGTCGGCACGGTTCTGTTCCTGCTGATCGTGCTGCGGGTGCTCTGGGCGCTGGCGAACCGCCGCAACCGGCCCGACCATGGCGTGGGGCTGTTGGGGCTGGCGGCGCGGCTGGGCCATGGGGCGCTGTATCTGGTGATGGCCCTGGTGCCGCTCGCCGCCCTGCTGCGCGCCTATGGTGGCGAGCGCGCCTTTGCCCCCTTCGGCTTCGAGATCTTCGCCGCCCGGCAGCCGCCGATCGGCTGGATGGTGGGGATCGGCGATGCGCTGCATGGCGAGATGGCCTGGCTGCTGCTGGCGCTGATCGCGGGCCATGTCCTCATGGTGGGCGTGCATGAGGGGATGTGGCGCGACGGCACGCTGGCGCGCATGGCCGGGCGGCAGCGCGCCGGGTTTTGACGCCGGGCGTTGCGGGCAGATCGGCAAACTGGCGCGCGGCGGCCCTTTTTCGTTGATTGCGTGCCGGGGCGGTGTCACCATTCGCCTATGATGAATATGCCCTTCGGTTTCCCGTCCGAGCATGATCGCGTGGCCTTCGACCGGGCCGAACTGGGCGTCATCCTGTCGGTTTACGGGCGCATGGTCGCGGCGGGCGAGTGGCGCGACTATGCCATGTCCTTCCTGCGCGATATGGCGGTGTTCTCGGTGTTTCGCCGGGCGGCCGAGCATCCGCTCTATCGCATCGAAAAGCGGCCCAAGCTGCGCAACGCGCAGGGACAATATGCGGTGATCGGCATGGACGGGCGCATCCTCAAGCGCGGCCACGACCTGCCCACCGTGCTGCGGGTGCTGGAGAAGAAGCTGATCCGGCCGGTGGACTGACCCGGGCGGCCGCGGTCGGGCGGTCAGCCCGCCTCGGCCTCCGGCTTGATCTTCTGCGCCGTGCCCTGGGCGAAGCTGTCCAGCCGGCCCTTGGCCGCGTCCTGGGTGTTGACGATGCCGGCGACCATGGATTCGGCATAGGCGGCGTCCAGCCCCGACATGTTCTGCATGTGCGAGATCGCCGAGCAGGCGGCGAAATTCGACAAGGGCGTGTTCTGCGCCACCCGGCGGGCCAGCTCATAGGCCTTGGCCTCGCTGTCCGCGACCCGGTATTGCGCCAGCCCGACCTGCACCGCCTCCTCGCCGGAATAAAGCCGGCCGGTCAGCATCATGTCCACCATGCGCGCCTGGCCGATCAGCCGCGGCACGCGGATGGTGGCGCCGCCGCCGGTGAACAACCCGCGCTGGCCCTCGGGCAGGCCGAAATAGGTGGTCTCGTCCATGACCCGGATATGGACCGAGGAGGCCAGCTCCAGCCCGCCGCCGACCACCGCGCCCTTCAGCGCCGCGATGACCGGCACGCCGCCGTATTCGATCTTGTTGAAGGCTTCGTGCCAGCGCAGGCAGATGCGCATGAACTCGGCGGGGCTGCGCTGCTCGCGCCCGTGCTCGACCAGGTCCAGCCCGGCGCAGAAATGCGGCCCCTCGGCGCGCAGCACCACGGCGCGGGCGCCCGAGGCGGGCAGGGCGGAAAAGACCTCGACCAGCTCCTCGATGGTCTCGGCGCTCAGCGCGTTGCGCTTGGCGGCGCGGTTCAGGGTGACGGTGGCGATGCCGTCCTCGTCCATCCGAAACAGCAGGTTGTCGAGCGTCAGGGCCGAGATGTCGCGCATGGTCTAGCCTTTCGTGATCCAGTGAATGACGACGGGAACCGTGGCGATGCTGGCCGCGGTCGAGATCAGGATGGCCGCCGAGACGCGCTGCACGGCGGTGCCGAAATATTGCGCGAGGATATAGACATTGCCCGCGACCGGCAGGCTGGCGGCGGCGATCATCACCCCCGCCGCATAGGGCTCGACCCCGAAGACCGCCAGCGCGGCGATGCCCACGGCCAGCGGATGCAGCACCAGCTTGGCGAAGCTGAGCCAGAGCGCCGGGCCCATGCGCTCGGCCGCGCGGCCGGCGAGGCTGGCGCCGATGGCGAAGAGCGCCCCCGGCGTGGCCGAGGCGCCGAGCAGCGCCAGGAACTCGTCCAGCGGGCCCGGCATCGGCAGGTGCAGCCCGGCCCAGGCCAGGCCGGCCAGCATCGAGACGATCATCGGGTTCGAGACGATGCCGCGCAGCAAGGGCACCAGCGTCGAGAGCCGCACCCGCCCCTGCCTTGCCGCGGTGACGATCAGGGTGATGAGGGTCGAGAACACCACCATGTCGATGGTCAGCACCATCAGCACCGGGCCGATGGCGCGTTCGCCCAGCAGCACGACCAGCATCGGCACGCCCAGAAAGCCGGTATTGCCGGTCATTGCCGTATGCGCCTCCATCGCCGCGGTGGCGAGCGGCTGGCGGCGCCAGCGCGCCACCGCGAAACCCAGGGCCCAAAGCGCGGCCGAGCCTGACAGATAGGCCAGGACGAAAGCGGGGTCGAAGAGGCTGGCCACGTCCAGCGTCGCGGCAAAGCGGAACAGCATGGCCGAAAGCGCGAAGTAGAAGACGAATTTCGTCAGCCAGCCGGTCGCCTCGGGCGGGAAGAAGCGCGTGCGCCCCGCCAGCCAGCCCGTGCCGATGACGAGAAAGAAGGGCAGGGTCTTCAGGAAGATCGCCAGCATCAGTCCGCGGCGATGGCGCAGGCGGGGCCGCGCTCGACGGTATATTCGGTCTCGCCCGGCGCCACCTCGCGGCTGCCGATCAGCCGGTGGCCGGATTCGGCGCAGAAATGCGGCACGTCGATCACCGCGGCGGGGTCGGTGGCCAGCAGCGTGACCCGCGCGCCCCGGGGCAGCGCCATCAGCCGCTTGCGCAGCCGCAGCACCGGCAGGGGGCACAGAAGGCCGCGCGCGTCGATCTGCAGGCTCATGGCAGCAGGCTCATGCGGCAGGGCGGGCCAGCTGCGTGCGGCACCAGTCCTCGATGCGCTCGGCCGCGACATGTTCGGCCAGGTCGCCGGCGAAGTCGCGAAAGCCCGGCAGCTGTTCGTCGGGGACATGCACCAGCACCGGGATGCCCGCGGCCAGCGCCCGGGCGATGGTGTCGCGAAAGCCGCGGCCGAAGCATTCCTGCTTGCCGAACTTGTTGACGATCAGCAGCTCGGCGCCGCGGTCCAGAACCGATTCGGTGCGGGCGACGGCGCGGGTCAGCGCCTCGCTGTCCAGCCGGCAGGCCTGCGAGCCCGCGCCCAGCGACTGGGTGATGCGCACCAAGGGGCCGTCATCGCCGAGGATGCGCAGGTCCATGTCGCATTCGCAGCCGGGGCTGATTTCAGTATTGATCTGCACCGCGCCGGCCAGCCGCAGCCCGGCGGCGGCCAGCCGCTCGGCCGTGGCGGTCAGCAGCCGGTCGCCGGCGCCCGGCGCATGGTCCTGGATGGTGACGAAACCCAGCATGGCGGTCCTCTCTCGGCGGCCAGCATAGTCCATGGGCGCACGGGCGCAATATTGAGTATTTGGAAAACGGTGAAGGGCTCAGTTCCCCTCGGCCAGCGGGCCGTAGAGGATCAGCGCCGGATGCGGGCTGGGGCCTTCGCTTGCAAGCTGCGCGGCAAGGCCGGTCACGGTGCTGCGGATCAGGCGCTGGTGCGGATGGCCCACCGCCTCGGCCAGCAGCGCCGGCGTGTCGGGGGGCAGGCCGTTTTCGACCAGCAGCGCCGCCATGCGCGGGAAGGTGCGCTGGCCCATGAAGACCACGGTGGTGGCGCGCGGATCGGCCAGCGCCGCCCAGTTCTGGTCCTCGGGCAGGCCGCCGGTCACGTCGGCGCCGGTGACGAATTGCAGCCGGCGCGCGGTCTGGCGCCGGGTCAGCGGCAGGCCGGCGACGGCGGCGGCGGCCATGGCCGAGGGCACGCCCGGCACGATCTGGAACGGGATGGCGTGGCGGCGCAGCGCCGTCAACTCTTCCTCGAGCCGGCCGAAGATGCCGGAATCGCCGGATTTCAGCCGCACCACATGCTTGCCGGCCTGTGCATGTTCGACCAGCAGGGCGTTGACGTTTTCCTGCTTGGCCGAGGGGCGGCCGGCGCGCTTGCCGACCGGGATGCGCTCGGCCTGCGGCCCGGCCTGGTCCAGCACCGGGCCCGAGGCGAGGTCGTCGTAAAGCACCACATCCGCCTGGGCCAGCAGGCGCGCGGCGCGCAGGGTCAGCAGGTCCGGGTCCCCCGGTCCTGACGAGACGAAGCTGACATGGCCCTTGCTGTTCATCGTTCCGCGATGCGGCAAAATCCGCGCCGATGCAAGGGGCCGATATCGGGGCCGGGGCCGCTTGCCGGGCCGCGCGGCTTTTGCCATAGAGGGCCGACCGCGACCTGGGGGACCCAAGCCATGTTCCGTGCCCGCCATCTTCTGGGGATCGAGCCGCTCGCCCCGCCCGAGATCACCACGCTTCTCGACCTGGCCGAGACCTATGTGGATCTGAACCGCCGCACGGTGAAGCATTCCGATGCCTTGGCGGGGATGACGCAGATCAACATGTTCTTCGAAAACTCGACCCGCACGCAGTCGAGCTTCGAGCTGGCCGGCAAGCGGCTGGGCGCCGATGTGATGAACATGGCGATGCAGACCAGTTCGGTAAAGAAGGGCGAGACGCTGATCGACACCGCGCTGACGCTGAACGCCATGCATCCCGACCTGCTGGTGGTGCGCCATCCGCAGTCGGGCGCCGTGGACCTGCTGGCGCAGAAGGTGAATTGCGCGGTGCTGAACGCGGGCGACGGGCGGCACGAGCATCCGACCCAGGCGCTTCTGGACGCCTTGACCATCCGCCGCGCCAAGGGGCGGCTGCACCGGCTGACCGTGGCGATCTGCGGCGATATCGCGCATAGCCGCGTGGCGCGCTCGAACCTGATCCTGCTCGGCAAGATGGAGAACCGGCTGCGGCTGGTCGGCCCGGCGACGCTGATGCCCTCGGGGGCGCGGGACTGGGGTTGCGAGGTCTACGAGGACATGCGCGAGGGGCTGAAGGGCGCCGATGTGGTGATGATGCTGCGCCTGCAGCGGGAACGGATGGACGGCGGCTTCATCCCGTCCGAGCGGGAATACTACCACCGCTGGGGGCTGGACGCCGAGAAGCTGGCGCTGGCGGCGCCCGATGCCATCGTCATGCATCCGGGGCCGATGAATCGCGGGGTCGAGATCGACGGCACCATCGCCGACGACATCAACCGTTCGGTGATCCAGGATCAGGTGGAAATGGGCGTCGCGGTGCGCATGGCGGCGATGGACCTGCTGGCGCGCAACCTGCGCGCCGAGCGCGGCGCCAAGGCGGCGGAGATGATGGCATGATCCTGCACTTCCACAATGCCCGGCTGGTCGACCCCGAGGCGCAATCGGTCGAGGAAGGTTCGCTGACCGTCCGCGACGGCATGATCGAGGCGATGGGCGCCGACGCCCCGCAAGGCGCCGAGCTGATCGACTGCGGCGGCAAATGCCTCGCGCCCGGGCTGATCGACTGGGGCGTCAAGATCGGCGAGCCGGGCGAGCGGCACAAGGAAAGCTTCCGCAGCGCCGGGCTGGCGGCGGCGGCGGGGGGCGTGACCACGGTGATCGCGCGGCCCGACACGATGCCGCCGATCGATGCGCCGGAATCGCTGGAATTCGCCACCCGCCGGGCGGCCGACGCGCCGGTGAACATCCGCCACATGGCGGCGCTGACCCGCGCCCGCGAAGGGCGCGAGATGGTCGAGATGGGCTTTCTGCAGGATGCCGGCGCCGTGGCCTTCACCGACGGGGTGCGGGTGGTCTCGGACACCCGGCTCCTGTCGCGCTGCATGACCTATGCCCGCGGCCTGGGCGCGCTGATCGTCGGCCATCCGCAGGAGCCGGGCCTGTCCAGGGGCGCCGCGGCGACCGGCGGCAAGTTCGCCTCGCTCTACGGCCTGCCGGCGGTTTCGCCCATGGCCGAGGTGATGGGGCTCGACCGCGACCTGGCGCTGGTGGCGATGACCGGCGCCCGCTACCATGCCGACCAGATCACCGTTGCGGCCAGCCTGCCGGCGCTGCGCCGCGCGCGCGAGGCCGGGCTGGACGTCAGTGCCGGCATCTCGATCCATCACCTGACGCTCAACGAATATGACGTGGGCGGCTATCGCACCTTCTTCCGCTTCACCCCGCCCTTGCGCTCCGAGGAGGACCGGCTGGCCATGGTCGAGGCGGTGGCCGAGGGGCTGATCGACGTGATCGCCAGCTTCCACACCCCGCAGGACGAGGAAAGCAAGCGCCTGCCCTTCGCCGAGGCGGCGCCGGGCGCGGTGGGGCTGCAGACCCTGCTGCCGGCGGCGATGCGGCTTTACCATCAGGGCGGGCTGAGCCTGCCGCAGCTCTGGCGGGCCATGTCGCTCAATCCGGCGCGGCGCCTCGGCCTGCCCGGCGGGCGGCTTGCGGCGGGGGCGCCGGCCGACCTGCTGCTGTTCGACCCGGACGCGCCCTTCGTGCTGGACCGCTTCACCCTGCTGTCGAAGTCGAAGAACACCCCCTTTGACGGTGCGCGGATGGAGGGCAGGGTGCTGGGCACCTGGGTCGCCGGGCGCCGCGTCTTCGGAGCGGACGCATGAGCCTGATCCTCTGGGCCGTCATCGGCTATCTTCTGGGCTCGGTGCCCTTCGGCATCGTCATCACCCGGGCGCTGGGGCTGGGCGACCTGCGCCGGATCGGCTCGGGCAATATCGGCGCGACCAACGTGCTGCGCACCGGCAACAAGCCGGCGGCGCTGGCGACGCTGGTCCTGGACAGCGGCAAGGGCGCCATCGCCGTGCTGCTGGCGCGCTGGCTCGCCGGTCCCGAAGCGGCGCTGGTCGCGGGGGCGGCGGCCTTCCTGGGCCACCTGTTCCCGGTCTGGCTGGGGTTCCGGGGCGGCAAGGGCGTCGCCACCTTCCTCGGCACGGTTCTGGCGCTCGACTGGCGGCTCGGCCTCGCGGCCTGCGGGATCTGGCTGCTGACCGCGCTGGTCGGCCGGATCTCGTCGCTCTCGGCGCTGGTGGCGGCGGCGCTGACGCCTTTCCTCGCCCTCTGGCTCGACGGCCCGCGCATGGCGGCGGTGACGGTGTTCATGGCGGCGCTGATCTTCATCCGCCACCACGCCAATATCAGCCGCATCCTGGCCGGGACAGAGCCCCGCATCGGCAAGAAGACCTGAGCTTCTTTCTTGCCCAAATATCCCGGGGGAATGCTTGAGCGGCCCCGTCGAGGGGCCGCTCAAGCATGGGGGCAGAGCCCCCTATCGCGTCGGCACCGGCTCTTCGCCGGAATAGTCGTAGAATCCGCGCCCGGTCTTGCGGCCCAGCCAGCCCGCCTCGACATATTTCACCAAAAGCGGGCAGGGCCGGTATTTGGTGTCCGCCAGCCCCTCGTGGAGCACGTTCATGATCGCCAGGCAGGTATCGAGGCCGATGAAATCCGCCAGTTCCAGCGGCCCCATCGGGTGGTTGGCGCCCAGCTTCATCGCCTGGTCGATGGATTTGACCGAGCCGACGCCCTCGTAAAGCGTATAGACCGCCTCGTTGATCATCGGCATCAGGATGCGGTTGACGATGAAGGCGGGGAAATCCTCGGCGCTGGCCGAGGTCTTGCCGATCTTCTCGACCACTTCCACAAGGGCCTTGTAGGTTTCCTCGTTGGTGGCGATGCCGCGGATCAGCTCGACCAGCTGCATGACCGGGACCGGGTTCATGAAATGGAAGCCCATGAAGCGTTCGGGGCGGTCGGTGCGGCTGGCCAGCCGGGTGATCGAGATCGACGAGGTGTTCGAGGTCAGGATGGTCTCGGGCTTCAGATGCGGCAGCAGATCCTCGAAGATCGCCTGCTTGACGGTCTCGCGCTCGGTCGCGGCTTCGATGATCAGGTCGGTCTTGCCCAGATCGGAAAGCGTCATGGTGGTGGTGATGCGCTTCATCGCCGCATCCTTGTCCTCGGCCGAGATCTTGCCGCGGCTGACCTGGCGGTCCAGGTTGCGGTCGATCTGCGCCACGGCCTTGTCCAGCGCCTCGCGCGAGATGTCGGTCATCAGCACGTCATAGCCCGCCAGCGCGAAGACATGGGCAATGCCGTTGCCCATCTGCCCGGCGCCGATCACGCCCACCGATTGAATCGCCATGAACCTCATCCTTTTGTCGGTCAGTCGGGACGATAGGCGCAAGCGCCCCGAAGGTTCAATGTAAAAACCGCCCGGCGGGCGGCCGGGCGGTTTTCGGGATATGTTCCGGGCGGTTGGGGGCTCTGCCCCTGCGCCCCTGCGGCCCCTCAATGGGGCCGCAGGGGCGCTCCCCCCGGAGTATTTGCGGAACGGTGAAAGCCCTCAGAGCTTCCCGGTCAGTTCGGGCACCACGGAGAACAGGTCGCCGACCAAGCCGTAATCGGCGATCTGGAAGATCGGCGCCTCCTCGTCCTTGTTGATCGCCACGATCACCTTGCTGTCCTTCATCCCCGCCAGGTGCTGGATGGCGCCGGAGATGCCCACCGCGACATAGAGCTCGGGGGCGACGACCTTGCCGGTCTGCCCGACCTGCCAGTCGTTCGGGGCATAGCCCGAATCCACCGCCGCGCGGCTGGCGCCCACCGCGGCGCCGAGCTTGTCGGCCAGCTGCTCGATGATGGCGAAGCTCTCCTTCGAGCCGAGGCCGCGGCCGCCCGAGACCACNCGCTTGGCCGAGGTCAGCTCGGGACGGTCGCTCTCGGCCACCTCATCGGCGACCCAGGCCGACAGGCCGGGATCGGCGGCAGCGGCGGTCTCGGCCACGCTGGCCGAACCGCCCTCGCCGGCCGCGTCGAAGCTGGCGGTGCGGATGGTGAAGACCTT